>NZ_CP063356.1:4304706-4612185 GCF_001866075.3 Anaerobacillus isosaccharinicus
GAATATCTAGGGGGCTTTCCGTTTACCGCTTTTAAAACATAAATCTTATTCTTTTCCGTATCGATTTGTTTAATTGTCCAGAGTTTCCCGGCTAAAATAATGTTATCTCCTTCAGAACCTAAAAATGTACTCTTGTCTAATGTACCAATCTTTCTTACACCTTCTAATACCGTGTACTCTTCCGGAGTAATAAAAACGGCGTAAAAATCACGACTTCTTAAAATACGTTCTCCAGCTAAGCCGACAATAAGCTCATTAGGCCCTTTAACCATTTCCAAATAGTCCTGCTCTAGCATATGGTTAATAAGTAACTGAACGTCAGTGGTATTTAATTGATAGAAGATGTGATTTCTTTCAAGCCTCTCTAACAATTGACTCATCGTTATTCCGTTCGTTTCGGTGCATATGGAGATAATCTGATGAAACAGAATGTCATAGGGTTGAGCATACCCTGTAGCTGGTTCAATCCACTTATCTAAAGCAAGTTCCATTACAGCCAGTGATTGAAATAAGCTATCCCTCTTGGTAGTGTACATTTGTAGCATCTGTCTGGCATCTCGCTTTCGACCAGACCTACCAAGCCGTTGCTTCAGTGACGATACGGTAAATGTGCTATTTAATTGAATAACAATATCCACATCTCCAATATCCAAACCTAATTCCAACGTACTTGTAGCTACTACAGTTTTAGGCATCTTGGATTCCATCATAGTTTTTTCTACATATTCTCGTTCCTTTTTATCAATAGATGAGTGATGAGCATAATAGGTCTCACCAACTTTCTCCCTTGCTGCTAAACGATTTAAAAAAACAGTAACTTCTTCGACTGATCCACGGTCATTGCAGAAAATGATTGCTTTTTGGTTTCGTGTTAATTCCCTTATATCTTCAAATAGAGAAACTTCTAGTTTGTTTCCCGCTTCTCCGTCCTCTTTTTCCGGAAAATGCATTAAGTAGTACAATAATTGCTTCTCGCTAACTTTTTCATCTACTATTTCAACTTCTTCAGGTGAAGTATAGTTCACCCAATTCTTCACGAATTCAAAGTTATCGATGGTTGCGGATAACCCAATAATCCGTGGTCTGTTCTGAGCTATTGTTTCTATTCTGGATAGTAGAGAACGAAGATGTACGCCGCGGTCATTATTTAGAAAGGAGTGAATTTCATCGATAACTACAAAATCTAGGCCTTTGAATAGGACTCTAATTTGTTCGGTCCTATTAATAAACAAACTTTCAATCGACTCAGGGGTTATTTGTAATATCCCTGCGGGTTCTTTTAAAAATTTCTTTTTCACGCTTTGACTGACATCTCCATGCCATTTATGGATAGGAATATGCGTATGTTCGCAGAGCTTTTCAATTCGTTCAAACTGATTATTAATTAATGCTTTTAAAGGTGATATATATAATACCTTTAGTTCAGAAGCTGCTGCCTTTTCTACTAGGGACAATATAGGCAAAAAGGCTGCCTCTGTTTTACCAGAAGCAGTCCCTGATGATACGATAACATCTCTAGAGCTATTGATGATAACAGGTATGGTACTATCTTGAATAGGAGTGAATCGGTCCCATTTCATGTCCCATATTTTTTTTTGAATGTTTTTGCTTAACAAATTAAATGTCATACCTTATTCTCCTTCTGTAGTAGCAAACCTAGAGTGAACGGTGTTTCGTGGCTCTGGTGCTGGTACTTCCTCTTCTCCAAAGATATCAATCCGATTGAAATATGGATTTTGGTGCAGAATGTTCAGAGCACCTAAAAAGGCACGAATAACATCCCCTACTGTTAAATTTTCATCCGCTCCCGGCCTAGAATACTCTTGAATGATAAAACGCTTAATCTCATCATCTGTGACAGTCGATTGGTATACATGATGGGTAGCATGAATTTCTCTTAATTTCTGCAACAGAACATAGGTTTCATCATGCTTTAACGGTGTTAATTTGATGACTGGTTGAGATAAGTCTCGGAACTCGTTTGTTTCAAAACGGTTAGATTCTAATCGTCTTTTCAGTGCTCCGTAACTAAATAAGCCTCGTCTTTCATCTTCTAAAAACTCTGGGGTGCCACCCAGTGTGAAATAAAGACCTTCAACATTCCCTTGTAAGGTGTCATTATATATTTTTAAAATAGTTTCGTAGTTCTTGTCTCTTGTCTGAGGATGAGTTATCTTATAAAGATTAATTGCTTCATCTAGATTAACCACTAACCCTGAATATCCGATTTGCTTCACAAACTGAGAGACGACTTTCAGATAGTTGTAGTAATTGTTGTCATCAATAATGTCACGAACCCCTAAGTCTGTTCTTGCTTCTGTTTTCGTCTTATATTCCCCTCTGAGCCACTTTATCGCTTTTCGCTGCAATTCACTGTTGTCTTCTACAAATCCCTTGAAATACTGGATTAGAATGCGCGAGAAGTCATATCCTCCAATCAGGTCATCCATCTTAGAAACCGTATAGGTTATCTCGTGTTCTACATCTCGGATAAAGTCTGGATTATCAAATGCTACCGAGCCATAATTTTTGTCTATAACAACCTTTGATTGTACGTCACTAATCCATTTATCGAGGACAGTGGGTAGAGCCCCACCATCTGGTACCGTAGCAATTGCCATATTCTTCATTAGTTCCGTATAGATTGAGACAGCTTTTCCATCGCTACCGTATAATCGACGTTCCGGTGTAAAATCGGCTTTCGCTACAACAAACTTCTCCTGGAAGGCGATTTGTTGAATAAGTGCTTGTATAAAACTCTTCCCACTTCCAAAGGGGCCAATAAATAATTTAATAACCGAAGAACCGCCCTTAATATTTTGTAAGTCTGCAAGAATTTGTTTGGCTTCGTCTGCGCGACCTACCATAATGTATTGTAATCCTCTGCTTGGCACCACTCCACCGGATAAAGAGTTTAATATTGCGGATGAATCACGCTTCTTAATATTCAATTATTACGCCCCTTTCAGCATAAGAGCAATATCGGTGAACTCGTCGTAAAGAATAATGTTGTCGCCTTCTAACTCCACGATATTATCCCCTAAATGTTCATTTGCTTTTTCGTTTAACTCACTTAGGAATAAACCTAACATTTTCCCATTCTTCTTCACAAAAGCTGTTGCTTCGTCTTGAGAGTATTCTCCATTGTTGAACGAGCTTAAAAATTCTTTTTCTGCATCAGATAACGAACTCATAAATTTCTCTTCATCTCCATCAGTAGCATCAAAGAGGGAGTCTAGTCCTGTGTCACCCTCAATCGTCTTGTCTAATTCTGTAACCTCAGGAGTAGTTTCTGTTGTATTTGCATCTGGTGTCGCCGTTACAAAAGAACCAGTAGACTCCAGTTGTGTTTCTTCGTTTCCGCTTCCCTCGAACACTCCTTGTAGATGTTTATTTTCTAGATTTAAACGTTCAATATTCTCATCGTTAAATTCAATGGTTGGCTTTGTAGTAGTTACTGCTGCCACTTCTGTTTTTCCCTCTACTAACGGTCGTTGTGGGATAACACTTCCGGTAGCTTGAGTGTCCTTCTCCTTGACTGTCTTAAAACGTTCGTTCGCTTTCATAGCGCCTTCTGAGTATCTATCTAATAATTCATTCTTAAAATCAGCTGGTAGCAATTCTTCTTCCACCTTTATCTCCCTTTTTTCACCGTTTAAAATACGAGTGACATTCTCAGATAATCGGAAAAGAGCTGTAATTTCATCATATAGAGTATCAGTAGGTTGAACTTCTGTATGGTAAACATGGATAGGTTCATTTCCTCTTCCGATAACCGCTCCTGAAAACAAATGAGCTACGTTGCGAACTCGTTTATTCGTAAACCAGACATCTTCTACTTTTTCGTTTTGTTGATTGTGATGCGCTTCTAATAACAAAAGACTGTCCTTGAATACTTTATAAATTTTATTCTTGTTATCCAGAAAGAATTTTGTTTCCCGGTAATTACGGATATAAGTTCTCCAGTGTGTAATGGATATTTTATTTAATGGTTTATGGTCTTCAGTAATCGCTTTATACACTGGAGGAACATAATCACGGTATTTCCATTCGCTTGCTAATTCTTCTTCCTTTAGTTCGTTTAGCATGTCTTGAATCCATCGAGGCAAGTAGTTAGAAAGCTTAGGGTGCATATCTACATAGCTTTCATATAACCGTACAAGCATACTGACATTAAACGACGCTTTAGGGTTAAAGGAGTAGTTCAACAATTCGTACACAAAGACGAAGATATAACTGAGGTCAACTTCTAAGTAATTCCCTTTAAGCGCTTCTTCTCTCCAATGGAAGTACCATTTTAATTGCTTGTCGTTCATATGGTCAAAAGTTGTCCAATATGCCTGTAATGGTATTTCTTTTGTGGGTCCTTGTGTTCGATTTCTATAGTTATGTGATTTCTTAATAAAGTCTGAGTGGGAATGCGAGTAAGAGAATTCAAGACGAACGCTTCCACTCTCGTTTGTAGACTTCTGAGATTTTAATACTTTATCTACATTTTTAAGAATAGAAGCGGGTGTTTCTAAATGTAAGTACTTCGGTAAGATGAGTTCTTCTTCGTTGTAGAAATTTTTATTAAATAAAGAAGTTGTTCTTTTAGGTTTTGATTTACTCTCTTTAGATTTAGATTGGACAAATACCTTTGCTTGAGAAGACTTTTCCTCTAAAGTTTTTTTGTCATCTGTTGAATCTAACTGATTATGCCACTTTTTAATAAATAACATATCAATCCACCCTAAAAATATCGGAATATATGTCCAACAGAAAATTAGATATATAAGTCCTCTTATGTACTTTTTGTAATAAAAAAGGTGTCCGCCAATTCCTCCAAGAAAGAATGCTAGGAGATAGCCCACGGTTTTTGATTTTTTCATCATTCTTTTGCCTCACTTTCTAATTTACCTTTTTACAAATTTACATATATATACAATCATACCTTACAATTGAGTACTAATAAATATATAATGTGTAAAATTGCCCATTTAAAAGACATTATTACAATAAATAGTATTATTTTAAATTTATTTAAGCTGTTGTAGTAGTTCATATTATTAAAATTATTCAATTTAAGATTGTTGAAGACATTAAGTTATAAATTCATCGAAAATAGGAGTAATGTTATTAATTTATAAGGGGAACAGACTTTCTGTCCTAGTTCCCCCTTAAAAGATAGGACAAGGCACCTATCCCCTTGTCCCTAAACCACCTTATTCGCTCTCGGTACTAACTTCGCTGGCATTTCTTCGTTCAACTTCCAAACAAAGCTCATTGGTTTAGTGCCGGAATGGCTTACGTATTCGGCGGTACCTAGGAACGTAAATGGTGATGTGTAGCCATTTTCGGTTTTGTATTCTCTGACGAACAAGGCGATCTTGTGGTTGTTCTTTTTGTGATGAATATAGCGCTGTGCTGTTTTGCTCTCTGGTGATACTCGGCTTTGTGTTTCCCAGTGGAAAAGTCGTTCGTTAATGGCATAGTCGTCGTACAAGGTTGATGGTGAGAAGTCTTTTTCCGATTTGTTTAATGTAATAAAGAAGATGTCTAGGTTTTTCGTTTCAAATTGTTTCACACCTTCTCGAAACGCTGGACTTTGCTCTTCGTTAAAATGATCAAAGGCTGCAAGTATCTGCGACGTTGTGTATTGGCTATGGACTTTTAACGGACACGAAAACGAAAAATCGTTGTCAATCTCAACATAGTCGATCATTGAATAGTTGTATTGGAGGATCGCCTTCATTTCTTCGCGCATTTCCTCTGAACTTAAAATTGCCTCAATTGCTTCATGGAACGATTGAAATCCTTCTTTTGGTGGAGCTGCGTTGTAAAAGGAATAATAAAGGATTCCTAGCATTTGTTTTTCAGTTTCAGTAGTCACCGTTTGTTCATCTATATATCGAATTAGATAGGTTAGCAAAGCAGCCGAGTTTAGATGAAACAAGTTCGGTAACCGCTTCGTAATGAATATTTCATCGTCACAAGTAAAATCTTCTCGTAATCCCGCCTCTACTTTCATGCGCACAAATGAGCGGTCTTTGCTTTTTCCATAAAAGTCATAAATCGAATAATGATAATGCTTAAGGAAGTTTGCTAGTGTTAGCTCAAGTCCTGTGTCCTCTTCGAAGTACTTCATTTTGCTAACGAGGTTTTTCCTTGTTAAAGAGCTTTCTTTGATGTTTCGTAGAATATATTCCTTGGCCTGTTTTTCTAATTGAATAAAACAACCTTTAGGAATGTTGAAAAAACCGTTTTCTACATAATGTTTAACAGAATGCTTCGTCCGACCAATTAGAGCCCGAAACTTTTCTTCAAAAGAATAGTTTTTGTGAGCTTGTCCAACAAAGTCAAGAACAGTTAGGCAATCTTTTCCTTCTGAAAGTCGTAAGCCTCTTCCTAATTGCTGCAAAAAGACGGTTAAACTTTCAGTTGGCCGTAGAAACAGAATGGTATTCACTTCAGGAATATCAATTCCTTCATTATATAAGTCAACAACGAAAATAAAGGTGATTTCGCCTTTTAGTAATTTGGATTGAGCTGCCTCTCTTAAGTTTCGATCAACACTACCGTAAAGCGCGATCGATGGAATGTTCGCTTTTGTAAAAACGTCAGCCATATACTTGGCGTGTTCAATCGATACACAAAACCCTAGACCTTTTACCTCGTCTAGATCAGTGACATATTTATAAAGACTACTAATAATTTGGTTGCTGCGAATTTTATCCGCGGTATAAACGTTCTCAAGCTCTTTAATCTCATAGCCTTTTCGGCTCCACTTTAGCTTTGATAGGTCCACCGTATCTGTGACGCAAAAATATTGAAACGGACTTAGTAGCTTTTGATCAATCGCAGCCGTTAAGCGCATTTCTGCAGCAATCGTATCATCAAAATAAGTCAGCACATCTTTTCCATCCATCCGCTCTGGTGTCGCGGTTAGGCCTAAGAGAATTTTTGGCTTGTAGTAGCTTAGTAGCTTTTGGTACGAAGCCGCTGCCGCATGGTGGAATTCATCAACGATAATAAAATCATAAAAGTCACTTGTCGTTTTTTCATAGAGCTTTGATGAGTTAAAGCTTTGGATCGACACAAACAAATGGTCGAGTGAATCAGGAGTATGTCCACCAACTAATAAATCACCAAAGTTAAAATCTCGTAAAATGGCACGAAAGGTTGTCCTACTTTGTTTTAGGATTTCTTCACGATGTGCCACAAATAATAGCTTTGCCTGACGACCATTTTTTTTATAAAAACGCTTGTAGTCAAAGGCTGAAATGACAGTTTTCCCAACGCCAGTTGCCGCAACGAGTAAGTTTTTCATCCGACCAAATACTTCGCGCTCTGCTTGAAGCTTTTCTAGGATCTCTTTTTGGAAGTGATAGGGTTGGATATCAAACTGAAAGTGATTTTCTTCGTTGTCATCGTTTTTCGTTTTACTTAACGCTGTCTTTAACCGCTGTTGGTCCTCTTCTTTTTCACTGTCAAAAAAGATAAATTCACCGTCGTTCCAATAGCTTTCAAAGGTCGCATCGAATTTTTTCACAATATCAAACGAATCTTTCTCAGTTATTTTCAAGTTCCACTCTAATCCTGACGTAAGCGCAGGGTTAGATAAATTTGAAGAGCCAATATATGCCGTCGTAAAGCCCGTTTCTCGCTTAAACATATAGGCTTTGGCATGAAGTCTCGTGCGGTCTTTATCATAAGAGATTTTCACTTCAGTGTTGGCGAGTTTGCTTAACTCGATAATGGCTTTATAGTCTGAAGCTTCCATATAAGAAGTTGTGATCACTCTTAGTTTGTTGCCACGTTCCGTAAACGCTCTTAAGTCTTCAATAATACATCGAAGACCACTCCATTTAATGAAGGAAACGAGCATATCAATCTGATCTGCAGATTGAATTTCGCGACTCAGTTCACCTAACATGTTCGGTTCATGGTGCGAGCCTGTGAAGAGCGAACTTTGCGAAATCGGGGTGATTGGGCGAACGACCCCTTCTTTTTTCAAACTCCTCGTGCTATTGAGTTTTGAATAGATGGAAGTCAGTACTTCCCCTTCTTCGGCAATTTGTAGGGACTGGAATTCTTTGTCATTGAGACGTTCACTTAAAATCATGATGATCTCATTGCATGTTTTTATTTGGTTTAATAGCGCTACTTGATCATCCTTCTCGTCATCATGAACAAAGTTAAGCGCTTTTCTTGTTATCGATGATATGTATGTAGCCAGCATCTTCCGCGCTTCTTCTACGTCTAGATTTTCTGTTTGAATGTCGTGGTTTGTGAGTAGGCTAAGTTCATTTTTTAGCTTTTTATTGATGATTTCTTCGTATATACCTTCAGGGAGCATTGGATCACCTCGTGGGACAGAGGGACAGGTTCACTGTCCCAGTTTTAGTTAAAGCATGGGACAAGGGACCTGTCCCCTTGTCCTGTTTAATCTATCCATATAATGGGTTATCTATCATAATTCGACAGTGAGGGTCGAAAACCTTTGTTATTGGTTAGGAAAATTAAAAAAGAAGCCTAACTTTGCTCAAGAATGAGATAGGATAGACTACTTTTTTCATTTGACTCACTTTTATTTAATTTCTTATTTTAGATAATCTTATCCTGCTAAAGATCTTCTTGGATTTTTAGGATATCAGAAATACTATTTACAGTTTTTGTTTTCTCATAAACCCCAACATTTTTTTGTTGTTATACTTTTTTTGTTAGAAATACATAAGAATTTCTACCTGCTCCGTGACCAAGATATCCCATAAAAATAGTTGAAATTAATAAAATAATAATTGAAACAGTCCAAGTTTGAAACTGGTCATAAAGAAAACCAAGGAATATAGGTCCTATTGCTGCAATCAAATATCCCATTGATTGAGCCATACCTGACAATTGCATTGCCTGTTTGGAATTCTTAGTGCGTAGCACAAGAAACGTAAGTGCTAAACTAAATCCAGCACCCTGTACAATTCCCACCAATATAACAAAAAACATAAGTAAGTTTATTGTACTTACCTGCCAAATTCCAAATATACCTATAAAAAAAAGGAGAGCTATACTTACGGCCAACCCACTTTGACTTTTAGATCTGTTTGCTATGATTGGCGCAAGGAAATTACCAGGTAATCCAACTAGTAATAAAATAGAAAGCATCCAACCTGACAAAGATGTAGTGATACCTTTGCTTTGTAATATAGTTGGTAACCAAGATACTAAGCTAAAGAAAAGAAGCGACTGAAAACCCATAAAGAAAGTTACTTTCCAAGCGATATTAGACCTAAACAAACTTTTTGCGGATTTACCGATGTCCTCTTGAATAAGATTTTTTTGATTTCCCCTAAACGTAAAAAGGGTATACCATATTATAATTGCGAGTATTCCAAATATACTCCAAAACAGTAAAGAAGCATTCCAACCCATTCCTATATAATTCGTAAGAGGAATACTGAATCCCGATGCTAAAGAAGCTGACATACCCATGGTTGTTGAATAAATGGAAGTTAAAAGCCCTACCTTAGCTGGGAAATAATATTTTACAATCCCAGGTAAAATAACTGTACCCATTGCTATCCCAATCCCAATTAAGACACTACCAAGAATTAACGTGGTGGCCCAAGGAATTGAACGAACACATATACCAAAAGTAAGTACTGTTAGACCAATTAATATCGTAAATTCATGCCCCTTACGGATACTGATTTTTGAGACAACAGGTGAAGTTAAAGAAAAAGCTAACAAAGGAATGGTTGTAAGTAGACCAGCTATACTATTAGAGAGATTCAATTCACTCCTTATTAGAACAATGAGGGGGCCAACAGAAGTAATTGCTGGTCTTAGGTTTAAAGCTAATAAGATAATACCCATCATAAGCAACATTTTATTGTATTTCCTTTTAGAAGGTGTTTGAAAAAACGATATAAATGTGAATATCATATTTGTTATCTCCTTAGGAAAAGTATCAAAAGACTTGGCTGATGCCAAGTCTTTATAGTAAATATCACTTTACGCTCAGTACTTCTGCTAAACTAGTTTTCTAACATTATGACTTAAAAGACCAGTTCAAAAAACCTATCCTAAGCTAATAAATTCATTAAATATTCGTTGCTTAGTTAACTTTTGTAAAAATCTATTTAACTATTTTACTGTTTTTAAGGCATTAAATTAGGCAACCATAACGCAATCTCTGGAATAAACGTTACTAATAAAAGTGTAATAATACTAATAAAGATGAATGGAACCAAGCCAGGTACGACTCTTTCGTATGGTACTTTAAAAGTACCAGTAGCAACAAATATATTTAGACCAAAAGGAGGTGTAATCATTCCAATAGACGCATTCATAACAATAAGGATACCCAGATGTACTGGATCAACACCAATCGACATTGCAACTGGATAAACTAAAGGAGTTAGGATAATAATGGAGGAATTTGGATCTAAAAACATTCCTGCAATTAAAAATATAACGTTTATTAATAACAATATAAGGATAGGGTTCATCCCATCTAACAGACTTACCAACATCTGAGGAATTTGCGCTACCGTAAGTAACCAAGATAGTAAGGAACCTGCTGCAATCAGGATAAATATCATCGCGATTACTCTTCCAGATGAGGCTGCGATTCGATAGATATCAAGAGGCTTCAAGGATCGATAAATTAATAACTCTACAATAATTACATAGGCTACTGCTATAGCTGCAGCTTCGGTTGGAGTTACAATACCTAAATAAATTCCACCTAAGATAACAACAGGAAAGCCCAATGCCCAAAACGCTTGTATGAAGGAGTGCAGGACCTCTTTAAAGGTAGCTCTTTTGCTTCTTGGTAAGTTATACTTTTTTGCATAAATAAAAATGAATAACATAAAGAATGCTGATGTCAATAAACCGACGGATATACCTGAAATAAAGACTTTGCCAATCGAGGTACCTGATATAACACCATATAAAATCATAGCTACACCCGGAGGGATTAACATCGATAATGTACTACTTGAAACGATTGTTCCTAGCGCAAGTTTTTCACTGTATCCTTCTTTTAGAAGAGCCGGCAAAAGAATTGTTCCAACTGCCACGATAGCTGCAGGCCCCGTGCCCGAAATTGCTCCAAATAATGTACAAGTAACCACAGTTGCTAAAGCAAGTCCCCCGGGAAGGTGCCCTACTAAACTATTTACAAAGCTAACCAAACGACCACCTATTCTCCCTTCTGACATGATCGCTGCGGCAAACATAAAAAACGGGATAGCTAATAATGAAAAAGTGTCTATCCCTCCTATTAATCTTTGAATTGCCAAAGTTTCATTCAAGTTTTGAAAAGTGGTGAAAAAGCTAATAAGTGAAGGGATGATAATTGCAATAAAAATTGGGGTCCCAAATAATAACAAAATTAAAAAAATGGATACTAATATATAAAACATTGTATCCCCCCTATTTGTTTAAGACTTTTTTTAAGAATTGAAACGACATTAGGAAGGTACCTATTGGTACCGCTAGATATAATAACCAGATCGGCATACCCATGGTTACACTTTTATTCCCAATGTTATACATATTTATTGTTATCACAAACCCCAAATAAAATAAGTATAAAGCTAGAAGCGTATTAACTACATTTACGATTTTTTTAATGATTTCCCTGATAGATTGTCTAAATTTATTTGTTAAAACCTCTATCTTAACGTGATCATCAAATCTAGTACATGTACTTATCCCTATAAAAGTAATCCAGACAATAATATACCTAGCTAACTCTTCGGCCCAGTTTATTGACGTACCGAAAAAATATCTTGATATGACATTAACAAATATTAAACCCGAGATAAAAATTAACCCGGTAGCTATAACAAAGTTTTCAAAATGACTAATATATCTATCGACATTTCTAAATATTTTCTGACTTAAAGAACTAAAGGTACTCAATTTTTTACCACCCTCCCTTAGTCTCTCGTTTTTCTAATGGTTGTAACACCCTATAACTTAACAAGCTATAGAGTGTTACATTGTTTAATTCAAATCGCTACTTTCCTGTTATTCTCTTAATTTCAGCTTCAATATCATTAAAGAGTTTCTTTCCTTGTTCACCGAAATGGTTTCGAGCAAACTCAATAATAGGTTTGGCGTCTTCCTCAAACACTGTTCTTTGTTCAGGAGTTACCTCATGGATGTTTACTCCTTCTGATAATATGATGCCTTTTGCTCTTTCAATTGCCTCATAAGTACTATCTACTGTAACTTTTTGGCCTTCTTCTACACCCTTGATAATTGCCGCTTGAATATCTGCATCAAGACTTTCAAACCATTTTTGATTTACCAAGAATAATTGATCCAATGTTCCATGTGTTGTTAAAGAAATATCAGATTGGACTTCATGGAATTTCATATCAAAGATTGTATCAATTGGATTTTCTTGCCCATCGATCGCTCTTGATTGTAGTGCACTATAAGTCTCGGAAAAGTCCATGGTAATTCCATCTGCCCCAAACGTTTTCGCTTGCTCAAATAAAATTGGCGATGCCATTACCCTTACTTTTAACCCCTTTAAATCATCAGGTTTTAAAATCGGACGATTCGCTGAATATTGCATGTATCCTGTATGCCAAATACTTAACGTTTTAATACCGACTTCCTCAGTCGTATCTAGCAATGCTCTAATAGCGTCTGAACTATATAGTTCTTTTAGATCATCAAGATCTGGAGGCAAAAAGAACGGAGTGTCTAATAGTGTAATTAACGGCTGAGTTCCTCCAAGGTATGCTGTAGGAACAACAACCATTTCAATATTTCCTGACTGAACACCTTCTACCTGATCCCTTTGTCCACCTAACTGCGAAGATGGGTAAACGTCAACCTTAACACGGCCCTCGGTTTCAGCTTCAACAATCTCTTTTACTTTGTGCGCCCCTAAGTCTCTAGCACTCCCCGGACTGGAAACGTGACTTAGTTTGATAACGATTTCCTTATCAACAGTACTCGATGCATCTTGCCCACACCCTATTATCAAAAACGATAACAAGATTGCTACAAAAATTAACCCTGTTTTTTTCATAATTCATCCTCCTAATTTTTTTAATTTAATATTCTATCCATTTGTAGGTTTAAGTAGTTACTTGAACCCATTTTCATATACCTCCCCAACTATACGATTTAAGTGAAGTCAGATAAGTAGTGGAAATATTCTAATATTAAAACAATATTATCATGGACTGGATTTGAATTATTCAGATCATTGCACAAATTTTTAGGGATATTTTTGTTTCTTGACCACAAATTAAACTTATAATTAATAGTTTCGTACACGAAGAGATTTTTGGATCTATAACTATTGTGATGAAATACACAAGTAAGGAGAATTTAATTACAATAACAAATAACAACCCAATTTGTATTTTAACTCAGACTTTGATTAACCTTCGGCAACTTTTTGCTACAATTGCTTTAGTCGCAGGATTTAATACTGAAAAATAATTACCTTACTCTCAGTCGGTAGTTTGTCGGTTATTAAAAAAAACAATTCTATTTATTTTATTAAACCTCCATAAAAACGTGGACGTCGATTTTTAAAAACATTTGTACCTGGAACAACATCTTTAATTCTGCTTAAGGAAAAGGCTGTGAACGTCCCACAAGCATGGATTTTTTCATTTCTTAAAGTGGAAGCTATAATACTTCCATTTGGATCAATCACCTGACTCACTCCGCTGTCTTCGTCTCCTCTTGAACTAGCTGAAACAACAAAAATTCTACTTTCTGCCGCTCGGGTTCTACCAATATTGCTAGCTAAAGAATGCGTTAGACAATTTGGCCAGATGAGGCAATCAGCACCTAACACCATTAATGTCCTAGGCCACTCGGGTAACAGCGCCTCAATTCCATGCATTATACCAATTTTCCCCCATTTAGTCTGATATATAGGTGTTGCAGTTTTCGATAAAGATTTTTCATGATGTAAGGTGGAAAATGTAGCTTCAATTCCATTACTTGTAATAATATAGCTAAGCATTCTCTTATTCTTTTCTTCTACAGTTGCTATTAAAACTAAACTTTCCGGAAGAAATGATACGACCTCATCAACATGCTGAGATACGTCCACACTAGTTGATGGCATGCAAATAATATTACTTCCATGATTAACCAAACGCTTTATCATCTGAATATACTCTGTATGGTTATTGATTTCTCCCGCTGCAACAGTAATATAAGGTGTAATTTCTTCTGGTATTACTTTCTCCTTCATAATGCAAGATATTGGTAATAAATTATTTTCTACTGTAAGAGGTGTGTATAATTCTTGTCGGCGCTTAATTGGATATCGAATAGACGAACGAGTAATTTCACCTTTTTTATCAGTAGGAATTTCTACCGATACAATTTCATTCTGATCTGAACTAGCTTGGTATACAGTAGTTCCATCGGGTGCAAAAACACCTGAGCGTCCGGTATACGTAATACTATTTGCTTCTACTCCCCACTTGTCAGAAACAGCTAACCAAACATTATTCTCTAACGCTCTTACGGAAAGCATATAAGCACTTTGAGCATTTTGAAGGCTAGATAGCTCAGGCCCAGTAGCCGTTAAGTTGGCTAAATCAATAATAAGCACTGCCCCCTCCAATACAGCTAACCGTACAATTTCTGGCATTCTTGCATCAGCACATACTACTAAGGCCACTCTCCCAAAATCTGTATCAGCAACAGCTAAATCTTCCCCTTCAGAAAACCACTCATTATCAAAGTGCCATAGGAATGACTTCCTCTTTTTCACAACCTCTTCCCCACTTCGGCCAATTAATATTGCAGAGTTATATACTTGATCTCCAAACTTCTCTACATATCCATAAGCAATGTAAACATGATTAGCTCTAGCAATTTCCTTTATTCGATTTAAGTACCTTTCACCATCGCTTAGCAAAAGTTCTCCAAGGTCCCCTTCATCGGAATGAATAAAATATGCTGGAAAAGAGCACTCTGGTACGAGAATTAGGTCATGGTCCTTTGAAGCATCAAGCACTTTCTTTTCTAAATGTTCGAAGGCTTGCTGATAATCTTTTAAATCGTTAGCTTTTAATTGAACTACAGCTACTCTCATTTGGAATTCCTCCTTTCAATGATTAAGAATTATTGCGTTTACCCTCTAGTAATACAATATAAAAATAGATTAACTAACAATTCACTAGTTTATTAACTTGAATTAAACTTCACTTGATAAACACTTATATCTGTTAATTAAATTTCATAACCGTTTTTTAGATTATTTAGATCACAATAAACAAATTAATCCTCTCTTTTTTAGTTTTAAATATATCAACTAATTAGAAGGAAAAGTATATGGGAGGTAAACAAAGATTTTCATATTAAATTGTGGCGGAGACATAAAGTTTTAATTCTTCAACACCATGTATGCTTCTAACGCTAAAAGATATGCAAGCTTAAATTCAGGTAAGGTTACATCATGTTTAATTATTTGTTTTATTTTTTTTATTCGATATGCAACAGTATTAGGGTGTAGAAAAAGCCTTTCTGCCGTTTCCTTAATTCCACCGTCACAAAGCAAATACGTGTGAAAGGTTTCAACCAATACATTCCCATTATCAAGATCGTATTCCTGTAACTCTAATAAAAAATCCTCACAAAAGTCTCGCAGTTCCTCAGAATCCCCTATCATTGATAAAATTCGATGGATCCCTATATCTTCAAAGAAAAGGATTGATCCTTTCCTGAGACTGCTGAAAAAGTCTCAATATCGCCTTCGTGAGAAAAGGAAGAGGAAACTCTTCCTTTTTTCATACGCATTATTTAGCTGGTGAAGGAAAAATGGTATTATAGAGATAGAAAATCATTAGAAAATTGGTGAAACTATGCTACCTAAAAAAGAACTAATGCTCAGTTCGTACAGTGAACTTTACGATATACTAATCCCAGAAAATCATTTCTTGAGGAAGTTTAATAACTTAGTTGACTTTGAATTTATCTATGACGAATTAAAAGATATGTATAATGAGGCATTTGGCGCTACAGCCAAATGTCCAATTATGATGTTTAAGTTACTATTACTCAAGGTGATGTACCCAATGTCTGATCGTGATTTGATTGAGAGAGCGACGTTTGATATGTCATTTAAATACTTTTTAGATGTAGCACCTGAAGATAAAATGGTTCATCCAACAAGCTTAACTAAATTTAGAAAACTTCGATTACAAGACGAATCATTATTAAATTTACTTATTAAAAAGACGGTTGAGATTGCCTTGAAAGAAGGGCTTATTAAATCCAACCAAATCATTGCGGATTCCACTCATACAAATAGTATGTTTAACTCTAAATCACCTATTGAAATCTTGATTGAACAGTCCAAACAGTTAAGGAAGAGCGTTTATAAACAGGACGACACTTATAAAGATAAAATGCCTACTAAGCCAAGTACGAGTGAATTAGTTGACCATATTAACTATTGTAATCAATTAGTAGATATCATTAAAAAGGACGAGCAGTTATACGTTAAAGAAGACGTAAGATTAAAAGCTCATTTATTAGAGGAGATTGTCAACGATGATATCGAACACTTAAATTCAACTGTAGAAAAAGATGCAAAAGTTGGACATAAGAGTTCAGACACATCCTTTTTTGGATACAAAACTCACATCGCTATGGTTCCAGAGCGTATTGTGACATCAGCTGTTGTTACAACAGGTGAACAGAATGACGGAAAACAGGCAAAAGAATTAATTGAGAAATCAATTGAAAATGGAATTGAAGTGAAAGCATTCATTGGCGACGGAGCTTACTCTGAGAAAGATATGATTGAATATACAAAAGAAAAAGAAATTAAGTTAGTATCGAAATTAAGTAAAACTGTATCAGAGGGCACTAAAAGGGCAACAGGTGAATTTGATTACAATAAGGATGCTGGGCGATATGTATGTACAGCAGGGCATATGGCAATTAAAAAAGCTTTACATGGGAAGAAAAAACACGCAACGGAAGGAACCGTATTACGAGAAACCCATTACTTTGATATTGAGAAATGTAAGGTATGTCCACTAAGAGAAGGCTGTTATAAAGAAGGATCTGCAAGTAAAACATATACCGTAACTTTGAAGAAGGATAAATTTCATGAGGAACACCAACTCTATCAGGAAACAGAAGAGTTCAAAGAGTTAGCGAAAAATAGGTATATGATCGAGGCTAAGAACGCAGAGCTAAAGAATCGCCATGGGTTTAAAAAAAGTCATTCCCATGGTCTCTTAGGTATGCACATACAAAGTGCAACAACCATCTTCGTAGTGAATATGAAACGAATTATCACGTTAATGGGTTAGTAATAGCCCATTAATTTACTCTTAAAGAGCCAAAATACAAAAAAGATTAGGAAATGTGATTTGAACACTTCCTAATCTTTTTAATTTCAGTGTGAGAACTTTAAAATGCTTATAATTTCAGCAGTCTCTCCTTTCCTCTTATATTTTTTTATTATTGACAGTGCACTTTTTGCCTCCTTATAACTCCTACTTGCCTTCTCAAGCTTTTCATAAACCCCACCTACTCCAAAACGAAATTTGTCTTTACCATAATATTGTTCAAGTTCGATTAGAACTTGGCTTAGTTCGGTCCTTAATAAATTTGTTACTTTCTTAAGTTGGCTAGGAGAAAAAGATATCAATATAGTATAGAAAGTCCCTTCATTCCCAATAATAACTTGGCCAAAATGATTTTTTAAGCGTTTCTTAATGATGTTAGATATTATCTCTTCTGATCGATCCCAGAAACTATTATTTTTATTTAAGTCTTCGAAATCTGCTAAAATAGTAATCATTGGGTGTGACCAATTAATATTTAAGTAATCATATTCAAATATTATTTGAGTATGTATTCTTCCCTGTATAATATCCTCAATTAAGGCAAGCGTCTTTTTACGGGATGTTTGATCATTTAAGTATTGTTTCATCAGTTGAAGAGCTATCGCAGTTGTTGAGTTTTTTAATACAATCAAATCTAACGGGGTATGTGGTCTTTTGCACTCTAATAAAGAAATAAACCCATATAAGGTTTCATTTGTAAAGATCGGTATCATTATATTATTTGTATCCCTTTTATCATCAAGCTTGACGCTCATTTCAATTTTTTCTATATTTACTCCTTTCTGTATCTCTTTGTAATAGTTGGATTTTAAAATTTTTTTTTGAAAAGAAGGCTTAATTCTATGCTCTAATATTTCCTTATCTAACTCTTCTGAATTCAAATTACCGATTGCTATGACTTGTAATCTTGCATCCTCTAATATAATTGGATTACCAGCTAAGATAGATATCTTATTTGCAATGGCTTGTATGGACTTATTCTCCAATACAAGGTTGATCAAACTACTTTGAACATCCTCCACAAGCTCCATGATCTTCATTTGTTCATTCATGAAAAAGTCCATAAATGATTCTATAACCGCCGGCCATGTTATTTCATGAGGTAAACTAATAATAGGGAAATCATGTTGGTTGGCAACATTAATAAGCCCGCTTGGTAATCCACCTAAAAATCGGCTTGTTTTAATTGCTAAGGCCGATGCTCCATTTCGAATTAGACTTTCAATCCACTCTTTTTCGTGTACTACTTTATTGCTAATAAAGAATGCCGTAGTACAAACTAACTCCCCACCACGAAGCCAGTTTGCTGAATCCGGAACTTCAGCCACAGTAATTGTTGACACCTCATTAGACAAACCTTTTATTCCTGCCAAAACTTCACTATTTTGAAAAGCAGTCGTTTTTAAAACATCTTGAATTATAATCAAAAGAATCCCTCTCCTTATTATAAAACGAATATTTTTAATTTTTTTTATATTCTAAATTAAATTTAATTATATTACATTTCGGACAAGAATGCCCCTTTTTTTGTAGACTCACCACAAAACAACGAGTCGATGTTTGGTGAATCACAATATATTAAAGTAACAAGAGAATTGTTATATTTTTAACAAGAGTCAGTATATGAAGGGTTGTGTTAACGTGTTTGATTTACAGGTTATTAATGCAACAATCGTTACATCAGAAAATACTTACAGAGGATCCATTTCAATACAAGGAGGAGTAATTGCTGCAATTAGCGAGATTCCTCTCGGTAACGCCAAACAGACAATCGACGCAAATGGGCTTCAACTCGTTCCAGGAATGGTTGATCAGCATGTACATTTTATGGATCCCGCAGAAACTGAACGAGAGGATTTTATCCATGGGTCATCAGCTGCAGCTATTGGGGGAGTTACAACAGTAATAGAGCATACACATGCTGCTCCAGTCAGAAGTGTAAAAGCCTATAATGATAAAATAAATCATGTATGTGGACGTTCTGTTGTTGATTTTGGCTTGACCGCTCACGTATTTCCTGAAGACTTAGGAAATTTAAAAGCACTTTGGGATAGTGGGGTTGTCCTGTTTAAAATCTTTACTTGTACAACACATGGAATACCTACCTTAAATAATGATGAATTGTTCCGGGCCTTTAAGGAAATAGCTTCTTTTGACGGACGTTGTCTTGTTCATTGTGAAGACGATGCTATTACAGAAGGAAACGAACAAAGACTCAAACATAATCAGCGCTGTGACCATGGCATCATTTCAGAATGGCGTTCAGAGACCGCAGAGGATATAGCTGTAGCTAATGTTGCACTAATGGCTCGCTTGACTGGGGTTACGGCAACAATTGCTCACATTAGCCATTCGTTTGTGATCGATTTAATAAAACGTGAGCAAGCAGAGGGTGCAAAACTCTACGCAGAAGTCTGTCCACAATACCTCTTCTTGAATGACAAAGATGTAATTGAAAAAGGACCTTTTGCTAAGTTCACTCCTCCGGCTAGAGGAACAGATCAATCAAATAAATTACTAGACCTAATAAATGATGGAAGTATCCAATTATTATCAACCGATCATGCACCATCTACTTCTGAACAAAAAACTACAGGAACAATTTGGGATTGCAACTTCGGACTTCCAGGTGTTGAAACTACATTACCAATGATGCTGAACCTAGTTAACGAAGGAAAAATCACATTACAAAGAGTAGTTCAATTATTCTCGGAAATGCCGGCAAAGGTTCTAGGCCTATATCCTAAAAAAGGTTGTATCGTTGTGGGAGCTGATGCAGATTTAGTATTATTGGACCTTTCTCGTAAATGGACTATAAAAAATGAAGATATTATTTCAAAAGCTGGCTGGTCACCTTATCATGGCACAGAGTGTACAGGAAAACCGGTCGTTACCATTGTACGTGGAAATATTGTTGTAGAAAATGGGTCGGTTACTGGTAACCCTGGGGTCGGAGCCCCAGTTAAAAGAGTTTTAAAAACTAGATAACCCAGTTTCTGCTAGACTAATTCTGAGTAAAGATTATTAACGGGACAGCGGGACAGGTTCACTGTCCCAGTTTTAATTTAAGAATGGGACAAGGGAACTGTCCGAGACCACTGAAAAAGTCGTCTTTTTTAGCAGACTATCGTGGTTTTAGTTTGGCTGACGAATTTAATCAATATTGAAAAATTGAAAAGCAAATCTGAAGAAATTCCAACTTTTTTAGAGGATAGTATGGTTGCTATCCTCTTTAAATTTACGGCTAATGCAGTTAGTTTTGCTTGCGTGGCCATGCTTTTTAGACCGTACCCTCTGGCACGATCTCACCATTCTTTTTATACTCCATTCCATTCTTAAATTCAAAGCGCTTATCACCACCAAATGTTCCTTCATAACGGAGTTCACCAGTTTCATAAAAATGCTTACCTTTTCCGTATACAAGGAGCCTATTTTTAATTTCACCATTATAAATCTTATTGTCTGCTAGTCCGTACCAAATCTTATTTTCTTTCATAATTTTCAACTTTTTTTCCATTCGTCGGCACATTCATGACAATAATAGTAACCATCTGCCAACATCCTTGCCCATTTCCTATCGGTTACTTCTTGGCAGGCAGGGCAAAAGATTTCATTGCAATAGGAAATTCCGTCTGAAAGTTCGTTGTTAAGCTTTTCGTACCAATTGTTCCTCATGTTTAAATCTTTGGTTGTCCATCGATTTGTGTCAGTCTTACTGCGGTATTTTCGATGCTTCTGGATAAACTGCTTTAAAATCTCTGGTTTTCTTCGCTTTTTTAGAAGTGTTCGATTAATAGTGATCGAATACAACTGATTAACACTTTGACGCTTAGCCTTGATCATGGTGTCCTCTTTATTTAGGTCCTCGTAATCACGTTGAAGTATCTGAAGCATTCTCGCAATTTCATAGCTGACCGGTCCATCATCTCCACCATTCAACCAAACCGTAGAATATATATCATCGTTTAATACTTCGAGTATTTCTGCTAAAACCTGTTTTAACTCAAGGTGGTTCATGTAATTTGGTTGGACCTTTTTTTCTAAGAAAATAGTATACTTCTCTTTTAATTGTTTGAATTCTGAAAATAAATAAAAGTAATCATCATTATAAGAGTCGTAATACTCAGTTGCCCCATGCTCTTCAAAGCAATCGTCATTACAGTATTGGTTTCCGTCAATGTCTATAAGATAGATATCATCTATTTCACAAAAACAATGCGTACATAACCCCCAGTTAGGCTTGGTAACCCAAGTATTCTTTTCATACCATAGCCATCCTTCTTTTCTTAGACTAGTCATCAATGAGCGGCCGAGATATGCCTTTACATTTCCTTTCCCAACTGCTTTTTCCATTCTTTTTATTAATTTCGGATTAACATTTATGAGTTCTTCTACTAGTTGTTTAGTGCTACCCTCCCTATTTTCTCTAAAAAACTTCTTACACCAATTCTTGAATTCTAGATAGTCTTCTTTACTAATTTTCATTTGTCATCCCTCCTTATTGCTACCATACATACGCTTATTGTTTTTTGTTACGGTGCTTTAAAGGGCACTTTGTTTTTAAAAAAAACCAGGAATTACTCTTTTGTGAAAATACAGAATGTAACAACTAATTTTCTTATTAACCCATATCGATTTCTTGATATGTTCTGCGACCTCCCATTGCCAGAAGAACTTACCATCTCTGCCATAGATTTACATCTTCCTGTCAATGTGGTTACCAATAGAATAAGCAAAACAGTTTTAAAGTGAAAAAGCCTAACCCCCCATTTCTTTACCGAGGAATTAGACTATATAAATATCCGTAATTTAGCTAGTTATGGAATTTCATTTTCTGTTGAACAGTATCGTTGTGCTGTGCAGTAAAAGGTCCTTTTTAAATAATATCTCTTGTTCAACTAAAGCTCTCCTTTTGTTGAGAACCATTTATTTTACTCATCAGGCCCTTATATTTTCCCTACTCATATCTACGACTAATTTTGGTAACTTAAAAGTAAAGATTCCAAAAACAATATAATTATAAATTGAAAAACTATCAATTTGCTTCAAACATTCCGCATTAACAATAACCCAACATATAATTGCAAATCATATTATACGGGATGTCACTGTGATCAAGAACTTTTTTTCTTGATCAAGGTCAGAAAGAACAAGACAATCATCATTGTTGAAAGAATTAAGGTAATCTGCGATGTTGTTAATGACAAGAGTGTTACAAGTTGAATTGAGTATGAATAAATAAAGGTTGTCACCAATTTTGAAATTATAGCGATCATTAAAAATTTCTTGATTGACATTTTGCTTAACCCAGCACCGATACATACGATTTCATCTGGCAAGATTGGAACGATAAATAAGGTGAAAAGATAGAGTGTCTCATTTTTTTGGACAAGTTGGTGGTAATAAGTTAAATGCTTTTCATTTATTAATTTTGCAATTAGCTTACTTCCACCATATCTAGTTAAGAAAAACATCGTCGAGACACCTATCAGTGTTCCAGCGAGCCCAATAACAAAGGCATGAAACGAACCAAACACAGCACTACCGGCAATGATTGTCGCAGCTTCGGGAATTGGTAAAACAATATTTTGAACGACACAAATGAAAAAATACAGTAGCTTTGCATACTCTAAGTAATTTCTTAATAGTTGTTCTAACCCAAATGTCCCAGTTAATGAAAGGAACGCCGAAATAAGATATACAAACACTAGAACACTAATAATAGCTAAGAAATAGCTCATTGTAATATTGGCTATTCTCTGCAGCTTGCTATTACTTTTGACAATTGCAATGACCGAAGTAAGCAAAAGAGCAATTGCGATAGTCAGCAACGCCCCTCTATAGATAGGAACCATTTGAGGTAATAGTAAATACAAGTTTATTAGGATCAAAAGAAATTTTATTGTTGAAAAAAGTAATATTTTATTTAAAAGCAACGATAGTGGATTTACTTTACATTGAAAAAAGAAAGAAATTTGTTTCATCTATATCACTCCGTAAGATTTGAATTTATAATCCATATCTTACTATCCAAATCTGAAGGAAAAGTAATGATAATCCTTAAGAATTCTTAAGCTTTTTAAATAGGTTATAAAAAGAAGCTTACGAAAGCTCTGTCCCGTAAGCCACTAACTGTATAAAGGGTACTCAACCGTAAAGGTGATCCAACCTTCCTGGTATTCTACATCAATAGCCCCATTGTGAAGTTCAACAATTCTCTTACAAATCGCGAGTCCAAGTCCTGTTCCTCGGTTATCTCCTCTTGCTTTATCCTCTCTGAAAAAACGCTCGAATAGTTTGCTTAGATCAGCTAACGGGGGCTGTTCTACTCTGTTGGATATTGTAAAAACCGCTTTGTTTTCTTTTGTTTCAAAGCTCATTTTTACTATTGATGGTTTCAAGCTATACTTGATAGCATTTATAAAAAGATTTTCATAAACTCGAACTATTTTTTCTATATCAACTACGACAGGTATGTTCTCTACCGTTATTGTTTTTTGAATACATAGCTGCTCTTTGTCGAAAATTGGAGTGTATTCTCCAACTATTTGCTCAAATATCCCTACCAATTCTACTTCACTCAGATTTAGTTTGATGTCTGGACTTGATAAGCGAGTGTATTCAAAGAGTTCATCCATTAAATGCTTTAGCCGCTGTGATTTGTTAAAAATAGTTTCATGATATTCCTGTAGCTTTTCTTTACTGTCATATTGTCCATTTCTCAATAAGTCTGCATAGCCGATGATTGATGTTAAAGGAGTCCGTAAATCATGGGATACATTTGTAATAAGTTCATTTTTTGCAAATTCTAATTGCCTTTCATGTTCAAACGTATTCTCCAACTTTTTAGACATATAGTTAATATTCTTTGCAAGTTGTGTTAATTCATCTCGACCTTTTAGCTCTATTTCTAAACCTAAGTTTCCATTAGCGATTTCTTGTACGCTTTCTGTAATATTGTTTAAATATATTAATTTCTTTCGTGTAAGAAGAATTAAACTAATAATAAAGATAGATATAACAAAAGTAAAAATAAAAAATGTGAGAATGTTCCACATCGTTGGCGTTAATTCGCCACTTAAATAATAGTCTGAAAAAAAAATTGGAATAATGCTATTTAATGCAACACTTGCTATGAGAAAGCTGATCGTAATTGCTCCAAATAATTTCACAAGCAACTTATTTCTGAATGAAATATTCATATTTTGTAGCCAACTCCCCAAACCGTTTTAATGTAGATTGAATGCTTTGGTTCTGCCTCGATCTTGTCTCTTATTTTTGTGATGTGTACCATTACCGTGTTATCAGATTTAAAAAATTCTTCTTTCCAAACAGCTTCATAGATTTTCTCAACACTTAAGACAATCCCTTTATTACGTGCAAGAAGCTCTAATATCTCAAATTCTTTTGGAGTTAGTCTAACTTCTTTATCCTGGACCCACACTTGACGTGTATCAGCATTTATTTTTAAATCTCCTATTATTATTTCTGCTTGAGTGTTTCCTGTTTCAGTATTGTATTTTTTGTATCTTCTTAATTGCGATTTTACCCTAGCAATTAGCTCCAAGGGATTAAATGGTTTAGATAAATAGTCATCAGCACCAGAAGCAAGACCTTGGATTTTATCCATATCTTCTGATTTTGCTGAAATCATGATGATAGGCATATTACGTTCTTCTCTAATCTTCAAGCATGTTTTAATGCCATCCATTTTTGGCAACATGATATCCAAAATTACAAGGTCAAAATCACCCTCATCCAGCATTCGTAATGCTTCAAAAGCATCCTCTGCTTTCTGTGTTTCCATTCCTTCATTTTCTAAGTAAATGGAAATTAAATTTCTGATTTCTTTATCATCATCAACAACTAAAATTTTTGTCGTCATCAATTTCTCCCTCTTATCCGTTTGAACAGCTAAAAATATAAGCAGGCGGCATATTCCTATACCTGAATTATTCATAGAAAATCTTTAATCGGTTATTAATGGCTATCTGATAAGCTTTTTTATTAAATTCACTTGCATCAAATAAATGAAAAAAGAACCCATTTCTGTTAAGTTAAAAGTACGACCAAATAACCGACAGAAAGGGTTCTTATAATGGCTACTTTACCTCAATTAACACTTGATTTCAATCGAAAAATTAAACTTTCTAACGACGGAGGAGAACTCTCATCCGATACTGGAGAATTCCTTTTTAGAGAATTCGATGAAAAGATAAATTTTTCTTCTACATTAGCACGCTTTTTAAACCTAAAAGACAATAGACGCTACTATGTTCATTCGAATGAAAATTTACTTCGTCAAAAGATTTATCAAATCATTGCTGGTTATACCGATGATGATAATGCCGACCAATTAACGAGAGATCCTGTGTTTACTCAAATCATTGGTACAAATGCATTGGCTTCTCAGCCGAGTTTGTCTCGCTTTTTTAGACGTTTCGACGATCAATCTATGGAAGAATTGAATCAAGCCAACCAAGAGCTTATTGATAAAGTGCACCAACTCAGGGAGTCGAAGGCAGTCATTTTTGATTTGGATTCTACACATTCCGATACTTATGGAGATCAAGAAGCTGCGGCTTACAATACTCATTATGGAACAGTCGGTTTTCATCCATTAGTTGCCTTTGATGGTGTAACAGGTGATTTCCTCAAAGCAAAGCTACGACCTGGAAACGTGTATACGTCCAATGGTGTAGTGGATTTTATTCAACCACTCATTGAGCATTACAACGAAAAGTTTCCTGAGACAACACCTTTTCTTCGGGGTGATAGTGGTTTCGCTGTCCCTGCTTTATATGATTTGTGCGAAAGAGAGAGCGTTTATTACGTTATTCGTCTGAAATCAAATGCAATTCTGCAACGAATCGCAGATGAACTCCATCCTCCGTCTATCATTTCCGATGTTTCCAAGACGGAAATTTATTATGAAGAAACCATCTATCAAGCAAACTCTTGGTCGAAACCTAGAAAAGTAATTATCAAATCGGTACGCCCAGCGGGCGAATTACTGTTTTCCCATTCCTTCTTTGTGACAAATTTAGTAGATGCCTTTTCTCCTGAAGCAATCGTTCTTACTTATCAAAAAAGAGGAACGATGGAAAACTACATCAAGGAAGCCAAGAATGGGTTCGGTTTTGATAAAATGAATAGCCATTCTTTCCAAGTAAACGAAGTAAAAATGATGTTGAGTCTATTAGCTTATAACTTAACAAACTGGTTGCGTACCCTCTGTTTTCCTGAAGGACAAAAGACCATGCAAATCGAGACCATACGCACCCGAATTATTAAAGTTGCCAGTAAACTAGTGAAGTCAGGACGTTCTCTGTACTTTAAGCTCGCTTCGAGTTTCGTTTACCAAGAATTCTTTTGGAATGTACTTCAACGAGTTCAGAGACTGAAAATAGTGTAAACCTAAATAATTAACTAATTTCTGGAAATTCCATTCTAAACCAAGGGAGTAGTCTGTCTAAAAATGGGTGATTTTCAAGAAATACTTTTAAAATCAAAAATGAAGTAGTTCAAATTGATATTATTCGATTTTAATGTGAGAGACTTTCATGATTTTTGCTTCTGTTATGACTTAACTTTGAAGTATGAATAATTCAGGCTATATTCTCTTCTAATACTTATTTTGTTAAAAAACTGTTCGATAAATTCTTTTTTCAGTTTTGTGTATTGGAAAGTAATAAACTTTCCATCTTTTTTGAGAATGTCCACGGTATTAAATATAATTTCACTGGATATTTCGTAAGGTAAACTTGCAAAGGGTAATCCAGAAATTACATAATCTACATAAGGAATACCATGCTCACTTATGTATTCCTTGATCCCTTCTGCTGACCCATTAACGATGAGTAAGTTCTTTTCCATTTTAAACTTTTCCTCTAGTAATAAACAAAATTCTTTGTTATTTTCCACCACTAAAATAAAAGTGGTAGGATTTCTCTTTTTCATTAAAAATTCAGTGAATACACCGGTTCCTGCACCGTACTCGACGATATATTTAGCTTTCTTAAAATCGATTTCTCCCACCATTTTTTCACTAAGAAATCTTGAACTAGGAAAAATTGCTCCAACAACTCGAGGATTTACTAAAAACTGATATAAGAAAGATAACTGGCTCATGACTCTTCACTCCGTAGATTTGAATTTATAATACTAAAATAAACTCCAAACCTAAAGGAGAAGTAGGGATAATTCTTAAGAAATCTTAAGCTTTTATTAATCTTTATTAATATAACCTGAATTATTCATAGAAAATCTTTAATCGGTTATTAATGGCTATCTGATAAGCTTTTTTATTAAATTCACTTGCATCAAATAAATGAAAAAAGAACCCATTTCTGTTAAGTTAAAAGTACGACCAAATAACCGACAGAAAGGGTTCTTATAATGGCTACTTTACCTCAATTAACACTTGATTTCAATCGAAAAATTAAACTTTCTAACGACGGAGGAGAACTCTCATCCGATACTGGAGAATTCCTTTTTAGAGAATTCGATGAAAAGATAAATTTTTCTTCTACATTAGCACGCTTTTTAAACCTAAAAGACAATAGACGCTACTATGTTCATTCGAATGAAAATTTACTTCGTCAAAAGATTTATCAAATCATTGCTGGTTATACCGATGATGATAATGCCGACCAATTAACGAGAGATCCTGTGTTTACTCAAATCATTGGTACAAATGCATTGGCTTCTCAGCCGAGTTTGTCTCGCTTTTTTAGACGTTTCGACGATCAATCTATGGAAGAATTGAATCAAGCCAACCAAGAGCTTATTGATAAAGTGCACCAACTCAGGGAGTCGAAGGCAGTCATTTTTGATTTGGATTCTACACATTCCGATACTTATGGAGATCAAGAAGCTGCGGCTTACAATACTCATTATGGAACAGTCGGTTTTCATCCATTAGTTGCCTTTGATGGTGTAACAGGTGATTTCCTCAAAGCAAAGCTACGACCTGGAAACGTGTATACGTCCAATGGTGTAGTGGATTTTATTCAACCACTCATTGAGCATTACAACGAAAAGTTTCCTGAGACAACACCTTTTCTTCGGGGTGATAGTGGTTTCGCTGTCCCTGCTTTATATGATTTGTGCGAAAGAGAGAGCGTTTATTACGTTATTCGTCTGAAATCAAATGCAATTCTGCAACGAATCGCAGATGAACTCCATCCTCCGTCTATCATTTCCGATGTTTCCAAGACGGAAATTTATTATGAAGAAACCATCTATCAAGCAAACTCTTGGTCGAAACCTAGAAAAGTAATTATCAAATCGGTACGCCCAGCGGGCGAATTACTGTTTTCCCATTCCTTCTTTGTGACAAATTTAGTAGATGCCTTTTCTCCTGAAGCAATCGTTCTTACTTATCAAAAAAGAGGAACGATGGAAAACTACATCAAGGAAGCCAAGAATGGGTTCGGTTTTGATAAAATGAATAGCCATTCTTTCCAAGTAAACGAAGTAAAAATGATGTTGAGTCTATTAGCTTATAACTTAACAAACTGGTTGCGTACCCTCTGTTTTCCTGAAGGACAAAAGACCATGCAAATCGAGACCATACGCACCCGAATTATTAAAGTTGCCAGTAAACTAGTGAAGTCAGGACGTTCTCTGTACTTTAAGCTCGCTTCGAGTTTCGTTTACCAAGAATTCTTTTGGAATGTACTTCAACGAGTTCAGAGACTGAAAATAGTGTAAACCTAAATAATTAACTAATTTCTGGAAATTCCATTCTAAACCAAGGGAGTAGTCTGTCTAAAAATGGGTGATTTTCAAGAAATACTTTTAAAATCAAAAATGAAGTAGTTCAAATTGATATTATTCGATTTTAATGTGAGAGACTTTCATGATTTTTGCTTCTGTTATGACTTAACTTTGAAGTATGAATAATTCAGGTATAAGGTTGTTTTCGCAAAAAAGATCGTTGTTTCTCGATTTATTTAATCGGTAAATCTTAGACAGTTTGGCAGGAATCTTTTACTAACCTATAAATTGAGTAATCGAAAAAATCCTTATGCTAATCATTAAATAAAAAGGATTCTAAAATAAAAAAGAAGCAATACTTAACTTTAAAAACGTTAAATACTACTTCTTTATATACTGTAGATAAGCATTCATTAGTTTAATATCAATCTTAATTTCCGTTTATTTTGTCTTCTAACTCTTTCATTTTCTTTTCTAGTTTCTCAACTTTCCCCATTGAAAATAAAGCCAAAGAAAGCGAACCTGCTGCAATTGAAAAGGCTAAGATTTCAAAAACTCCCAAATCGTCCCCTCCTATTTTTAGAAATTTTACTAAACTGCTTCAATAGCACCATAACAGCAGCGATAGCTTAATAAACTATTGCATTCCGTTACCTAATAAAGACTTTATTTTAATTAAGAAAAAACTCTTCCAATTCCTCAACTTTACCTGTTTGAAGGACTATACCTTTATTATCAAAAACCACAATTTGAGGAAACTCATTGACCGCTTTGGGACCGAAACAAAAATCCTTACCTACAGTATTTATACTGAAGACAAGGATTTTCGTATTTTCCACCAAGTTCTCTATCTTAATGTTTGCACCAATTTTTAAAAGTAATTATTAATGCATACCTTTCCATTCTCCTTGGTTTTTGGATGCTTTTTCTTTTTTTGCTTTTTCTTTATGAGCTCGATTAGCCGCAGCACTGCCAAGTTCTTTAGAGAACTCTGAATCGGTTTTTCCTGATCGTTTATTCTTTTGCTCTGCATCTGTTTTACCATTACGTTTTGCCATCGTTATCACCCCTTTTTTTTATTATCAGGAGTAAATAAAAAATTATACTGCAATGTATGAGTTGTAGCGACAAAACGGTTAAAACTAACAACGAAATATTTACGAAATAGCACTATGGTTTTTGTAATGAAACAAGAAAAGCATGGAATAATAAGGTACGGAAAAAGGAGGTGTATATCATGACAAAAAGGAATAATCAAGGAAGTAAAAACCAAAGCTCACCAAGTAGAGGTGGAAAATTAGACACTGAATTCGGTCAGGAGATAGGTAGTGGCGATAATAATAAAGGAACGAAATACAACTCCAAACGAGGTAGCAAATCGCAATTAAAAAACCCAAATAATCATTAATGGGACAGAGGGACAGTGTCCCTCTTTTATTAAGGCATGTGACAAGGTACCTTGTCCGGTAAACAAAAAAAGTGCTAATCCATAAAAAAGGAATAGCACAAAAATATTCTTTTTAGTTATCCGTGAGATGCGTCGATACGTGCCATGTAACCCCAAACTTATCCGTTACTGTACCATAAGCTGGGCTCCAGAAAGTTTCTTGAAGTGGCATTGCCACATGACCACCTTGTTCTAATTTAGAAAACACTTGTTTCGTTTTATCCACGTCGTTTGTTGTAATTGATACCGTAACATTTGAACCTAATTGAAACGGCTGACCTGGGAAAGTATCAGAAATCATTAGATCGGTTTCTGCAATTTTTAGATGGGCATGTAGAACTCGATTTTTTTCTTCCTCAGCTAAAGCAAATGCTGGATTTTCAGGCATTTCTCCAAAGGTTTGGATACCAAGTATTTTTGCATCTAAAACATCTTCATAAAACTTAACCGCATCTTGTCCATTTCCGTCAAAAATTAAATATGGATTAATTCCTAAGATCATATAGCACCTCTTATTTTATATTTAACTCACAAGAACGAATGTTCTATATTAAATAATCTCATATTCATTATTTAATGTCAACTATTCCCATGGGACAGAGGGACAGGTTCACTGTCCCAGTTTTATTAAAACTTGGGACAAGGTAACTGTCCCGTATAATTCTTAAATAATATCCGTACCCGTGCATCATTAAAAAACGTACATACCAGACGGACAAAATGGATAATTTGTCCACGAAGGGTGTCTGACACCGGAAATAAAACCTATATGTTAAAATAATTAAATGCTATAATTATTAAGTTAAGTGCCTAGCACTTAACTTTTTTAATTGGCAAACTAAAACAGTGCTGGAGTGGAAATTAAAATGAATAAAAAAGACATTGCCCATATTCGTAAACAATTTAAAGTAAATAACGACTTACTAAAGATCAGTGATATTTTTACTGTTTATATTTTAAAGGAATCATCTGAAATCTATCATCATCAAAGCCAACCTTTTGAAATGCTAGAGGCGGAGCAACAAGATTTATTTTTTAATAACTTCAAAAAAATTCTTGGTGGTCAATTGGATGAAAAGATCTTTGAATTGAAGTTTCAAAAAAACGTGGAAAATAGTAGTCAACTAATTTTACACCAAGGATTATTAAGTGGTGATGTGGAAGACTGGAAGGAACAAATGCTTCGAATCGTTGGAAAAGTGCTGAATAGCAGGCAATATGAGATGGATATCGTCATCAGCTTTATTCGTGGAAACTATTTCAAACCAACAAAACGTACCAATGAAGTGACGGAGGAAAGTGATCGCAATTCTGTTTATACTCATCCGTTTATCTTATGTAGTATTAATAGCACACAAGACCCTAGGAAAGAATTGCTTTTTGACTATGTCATCAAAGAGTTTAAGTATAATATTGTTGTTGACCCTATAATCAACCTAAACGCTCCAATTGGCGGATTTCTCTTTCCTAGTATTACCGATAATTCAGCAGATGTGAACCATATTCTGTATTCGGCCGGAAAAGCAAATGAGCTTGACCACAAGTTCATTGAGGAAGTCTTAAATGGCGAAGAAACGATGACAGCCAAGGATGACAAATTTATTTTTGAAGAAATCGTGAAAGAAGTGACAGGTAATCAGCTTAATACCACAACGCTTTCCAATGTATATGAAGAAATCAATCGTGTTATTGAAGAAAATGAAGAGGATGAAGCTCCTAAATTAGACGTAAAAGACGTTGAACGTGTGTTAAAACAGAGCGGCATAGAAGGTATTCATACCGAACAAATTGAATCCGCTTTTCAGAAAGTGATCGATGACGAGAAATATGAAATTAAGGCAAGCAATATCGTTCCAAAGTACACTTCTAAATCGATAAAAATCGAAACGAAGGTCGCTAATGTTTCAATTAGTCCCCAAGATTTAAGATACATTCGTCAAATTCACTTTGAGGGTAAACGATACCTGATGATCGAAGTAGTAGAAGATACCATAATAGATGGGTTCACGATGATTCCCGAAGTTTTTGGCGAAAAAGGATAGGGACAGAGGGACAGGTTCACAGGGACAGAGGGACAGGTTCACTGTCCCAGTTTTAATTAGAGCGTGGGACAATGTACCTGTCCCCTTGTCCCCATTTTTATGACCACTGATTTAGGAGGTGGTAACGTCAAATTCTCCGCTATTATTTCAGAACGATATTCCTTGATATACTTCTGAAAATCCCATTCCTGTAAAAATTTTATTGCTGAGTTTCTGCCGATTTCGATTAGCTGCAGCTTATCCTTTTGAGGTATACGAAAATCAGTGGCGCCATTGGTAATCCCTGTAATAAAAATTGTTCGAATTGCAGCCTCTTTTTCAATATAGCGCTTATCATGAGCATCAAGCATTGTCCGAACAATTGCCATTGTTTTAGATACTGGCCCCCTTATCTTGGGCAACTCGGTAGGTATCATTTTCCCTGATAAGCGGAACCCAAATGTCGGCCACCTTGGGATTCCCACTGAGTCATAAATCCAAATCGGATAGTTACTAAGTGCACCGCCGTCAATAATTGTATGCCCCTTTAATTTTTCTGGAACAAAAAAGAAAGGAATTGAACTACTCATCTTAACAGCTCGAGCAATCGGAAATGTTTTTGGGTCTACTCCGTAAAATGGCAGATCGTCAGGGAGAATCGACATTCTACTATTTGAAATATCAGTAATAATTATTTTTAGCTTATTTTCTGGCAAATCACCAAAAGTCCTCTTCCCTTTTCGTCTCAAGGCTTCCTCTAGCCATTGTTCAAAAAAGGTAAGCTTATAAATTCCGTTTGTAAATAATAGACTAAGTATTGGTCCAGCTATAGGAAGCTTCGTAAGTAGTGCTTTTTGTTCAACTTTTTCAAAAGGAAATTGTAACATTAACTCTTGTATCTCTGAAGCATTATAACCAACTGCTAACAATGCAGCTACAATAGAACCGGCAGAAGTACCAGCTAGACGCTCCCATTTATAGCCTGCTTCTTCGACCACCGATATCGCACCTACATGGGCAATCCCTTTAATTCCTCCACCTTCAAAGACTCCATCAACCTTCATCAGGTAACCCCCCCCACTTAGCTATTACATTTTATAAGAATGAAGGAAGGACTATACCTAAACTATTCATTTTTTAGAATAAAAAGTTTGGGACAGAGGGACAGGTTCACTGTCCCATTTATCAGATCATTTACCTATGGATAAATTTCCTTGCAGTAATAGTCTAGCTCCAGCACCCACCCCCTCGAGGTCAAATAACCTGCCGTGGAAAAAGGATTTCGCTATTTCTTAGATAAAAAGTAAAAAAAGTGGGACAAGGGACCTGTCCCTTTGTCCCACTAAGATATGTCGTATTTTTTTGAATGAATTTCTCTAATCTGTTCATCTTCAATTGGCTTACTAAAGTAGTATCCTTGGATATATTTACATTTTAGTTCTTGAAGAAGTCTTACTTGTTCAATCGTTTCTACTCCTTCAACCACCACATCGAGTTCAAAAGCCTCGGCAAGCAATATTAACTGTTTGATGATTTTCTTCCCGGACTCATTTAAATGTTGATCGATAAATTTTTTATCGAGTTTCATCTTATCTACTGGTAAATTCGATAAGTAACTTAAAGATGAGTACCCTGTTCCAAAATCATCTAAAGCAATTTTTACTCCAATTTCTTTCAATCTATTTAAAAACATAATTGCTTCACTATCATTCTCTAAAAGAATACTTTCAGTAATTTCAATTTCTAAGTATTTTGCGGGTATTCGATGTTCACTTAATAAGCTTTCAATATATTCGATAATTCCTTTATCATTGATTTGTTTTACAGAAAAATTAATAGCGATTGGCTTCAAATCTAAACCTACAACCTTCCATTTTGAAAGTTCTAGGATCGTTTGTCTGATAACAAATCGCCCCATTCTCTTTATCAGTCCATGCTCTTCTGCCACTGCAATAAATTCAGCAGGTGAAATTTGATGGTCTTTAAGACGAATTAACGCTTCAAATCCGACGATCTCTCCCGTAGAAACATCAACTTGTGGTTGGTACAAAAGTTTAAAACCATTATTATTCAAGGAGTTTCGCAAAATATCGTGAATTTTATTTTTCATTAATATAGTATTTTGTAAGGCCTTTGAGAAAAAAGCACTTTGGTTTTTTCCGCTTTTCTTCGCGTGGTACATTGCAATATCTGCTTTGCTGATTAATCCATCTAATTGTTTATCATCGTTAGGGTAAAGACTAATGCCAATACTACCTTCAACTGATAGTTCTTCACCTGTTATAAAAATCGGTTGTGAGATCATTTCTTCTATTTTTTGAAGTTTTGCATTTAATTGAGCATGGTCCTCCCACATAATCAGCAATAAGAACTCATCACCACCAAATCTAGAAACAAAAGTGGTATCATCCTTTATACTCAATAATCGTTCTGATAACTTTACTAAAAGTTGATCACCGTATAGATGACCTCGAGTGTCGTTATACTCTTTAAAACTATCGAGATCTATTAAGATAATAGCTATCATCTGATTGTGTCCAACAAATTCATCAAATTTTAACGATAAGCTTATCCGGTTAGGTAACTTTGTTAAATAGTCGGTATATGCCATTTCCTCTACTTTTTCATTTAAATTATGAATTTGTGTAATATTCTCATGCAATTTACTGAATAATTGATTAATCGTTTCATATAATCCTGAAAAGCTTTTGTTATCTGAAGGATTTAGAGGATTAACACCCAATCGTTCGGTATCTATTAATTGAATATGTTTATTTAACATTTTTACCGGAGTGATCACATTTTTTCTTTGGAGGATGAAAAAGCCAATAGAAATAATGATAGCTAACAGGATGAACATCAATGTTAATAAAGTTACGTTTTTCTTAGTTTCTTCCATAGACAACCCTATACCTACAACTCCAATGATCTTTCCTTCAAAAAATAATGGCACCGCTACCTCTAATACATAATCATCAATTTGAGGATAATACCATTCAAATGATGACACTTCCCCACTTAAAACAACTTGGTAATGCTCATCTTCGGAATAATCTACTCCAATTTCATCAATATCTGAGTCAGCAACTGCTGTAAAATTCTCATCTAGGATTAGAGCGTATAGGATATTTTCTTCGTTGTCGGTAATTCTTTCAACAATATTTTGTAAAATATTTTTTTCTGACTTTATATTCATTTGATCTATACTATAACCAACCTGAACAAATGAGCCATCATCATTTCTTAAATATGCGAATTTGAAATATTTATCTCTTTCCGTTGACTTTCGAATGTCTTCTACATAAACATCCTTGTGTTTATGTTTTGACATGAAATGATCAATTGGGTCTCCTGGATTTGGTGTCCAGCTAATATAATTCCCTGAGGCAGAGTACAGAATTTCTCCTTCAGGGCTATACCAATATATTTCATGTACTCCAAATAAGTCTCTAATATTACTAAGTTGTTTATCACTTAATTGATCTTCGACTGCAAGTACCGCTTTTCCAGCAACAAGTAAATTTTTTTCGATTAATTCATTCCTTTCATGATAATGAACAATTTCACCCTCTATTTTTCTAGATAATAATTGTGTTAAGTAAACTCCGTTTCGCTCCATTTGTTCCATTAATGCTCTTTCACTTAAGTTGTAGGCAGTTAAAGCAATTGTAAATATAGACATTAATGCAAATAATAAGGGCAAATATATTAAATTAAAATTACTGGTAACTTTTCTCTTTTTACTATTCATGCGCACCTCTAGCTAAATCCCATACATCTTTATATTTGCTTATAATATTCAAACATACTTCAGTATTTTTTCTCCCCTAGTCCCCTGAGTTCCTAAGGTGATTTAAAGTATTTTCAGTAAAAATGTTTATTTGACTTGCTTTCATTTGTATTCTTCTAGTCCTTACTTTGTTTATAAAAGTAGAATATCCGCTTCCAAATTTTCCACCCTACTAATTCTATTTTTAAGAAACTAAGCAGATAAAAGAAAAAAACTAACCTAAATAGTAGATTAGCCAAAAAAAACTTGTAATTTTGGCAACCTGGCGATCATAGTCTTGAACCTTAGACCCATGGTTTTGCGTCCTTATCTTTCAATAAGTTTGCCTTTATCAATTTTAAATTTTATTAAAAAGAGTACTTTTTTCCTACTTTCGCATTTTATCCTACAAAGACAGAAACTTCAACAAAATTTGACATATTTTTTATCTATTTTTTGGGGACAAGGGGACAGGTTCACTGTCCCAGTTTTTAATAAAAGCATGGGACAAGGTACCTAGTCCCAGCCACAAGAACTTACCATCTCTTACATAGATTTACCTCTTCCTGTCAACATGGTTACCAATGGAATAAGGAAAACGGTTTTAAAGAGAAAAAGCCTAACCCCTCTTTTCTTTACTGAGGAATTAGACTATAAATTTCCGTAATTTAGCTCGTTGTGGAATTACATTTTCTGTTGAATAGTATCGTTGCTGCGCAGTATATGAAGTCTATTTAAATAATTAATTCTTTACCTAAAACGCCTCGTTAGTTGACGACTTCTCTCTTTCCTAATACTTTTTCTTTACCAAGTACAAATCCATATAAAAGAAATGCCAGCACCATAAAAACATACATTAACTCGATTTTTTTCATACGCACCAAAGATGCAATTCCAAACTTTTGAAGATTCGGCTCCAATACATATGTAAAAGTTGAATGTGTAAATAAGTTCAGGCCCAAATATTTTATAAAATTACCGTAAGTATATTTCAAAATCCAAAAAGAACTCACAAAGAATGATCCCCAAACAAAAGGAAATGACCCTGAAACGGAAGGGTGAATTTTTTCATACCACCACCACCATTTCCTTTTTTCAGCTATAAAATTAACTACTCTTACTAAAATAGCCATAAATAAAGCTGCTGGAAAAAAACGCTTAATGGTTTTCTTCCCGATAAATAAAAGCGAAAACCAAGAGAAAACCATCATCAAAACTAAAAGCAATTTCGAGTATTTCATTTCAACAAATCACCTCCCATTTGGAATATCTTCCCCTATAAATAGGAGAATTATGTGTTTATTGCGCAGTATCTAGTCTAATAAGTAACAAGCGTTAAATAATAATTTTGAACTTCTAAAACAACTAAAAATGGCTACCTCAAACTAGGCAGCCATTCTCATTACAAACACCTTCTATGGATCTTCTTCGCATCATACGAAAACACAATCCGCTTCTCTGAAACCAGAGATTCCATATGCACCATTCTTCACCATAGCTGATGGAGGTATGGCATGAACTTCTCTGAATATTTGATATCAAGCTCGATACCTTCATAATAATGAGTAAGGAGCCTTGTTTCTCCTAAGGGTTTTGCTGATCACTCTTACTTTAAAAATTTACTTATGATTAATGGATGCGTTCGTGATGGTTGTCCGTGACTGATTACTAGGTGAGTTGGTAGAATGACTTTCTGGTTTGTTTGGATAATTTTTCTATGGAGATATACTTTTAGGAGGGGGAAGGTTATTTAAAGCAAAGACAGATAAAACCTATTTCTGTTTTTGATGTTTAAACGCTTTTATGTAACATGTGTTTTTATCCTCTGAAAAAGAATAAAACACCTTATACCGGTCAACTAGGATCATATAGTTCCCTTTCTTCAATATCTTTATCTGCTCTTTTGATCATCTCTTTTAATTCTGGATCCAATTCTATTTCCTTTTTCACCACATTTTCTTCTAAAACCCTTACCAAGAAAGTTTTGTTAATACACACTCAGGAAGCACGTATATCAGATTTCAAAATATATCTCTGAATTATTATTGAAGCAATAAAGAACACTGCAATATCTATACCACTTCGCAAAAGCATTTGGTACATAACACCACTGAAAATTAACCCTATAAAGCTGTTAAATATTATCCAGTTTAACCCTATAGTTACTACAACAAGTTTATAGGAAAGTAAAGATTTATTTTTGCCACTATCAAAAATAGGATACAATACCGTATAACAACATCCTAGCACCACTCCAAATACAATTGTCCATAAATAGGCGGGAATGGGAAATGTATCAATGTTACTATTAATCAAACCTGTTTCATATCCAATTGCCCTAGCTATTAATATAGTAATGGAAATAAGGGCAACAACTTTCATTTTTTCTATTAAATTTAATACCTGCCAAGTGCTAGACGTGTTTTTGTTACTTAATGTAAGGTAAGCAGTCACTAGACATAACAATAATGCCGGTAATGCATCACTTATACCCATAAAAAATTGGAAATTCACGAATGCTAATCCCCATTCATTAAAAGGCGACGCCTCAACAACAACTTCCTGCATTCCAACCATATAAAGGGCTGCAAAGACTATCCCAAAACGAAATCCAATTTGCAATTTTGTCATAATTGACCTTTTTCCAAAATACCGCATAACTAAAACGCAGTGTAAAAATAGTAAAACAAAGTAGGAAACTGCTACTACAGGAAATCCAAATAGTTTAACAAAGATACTATCAAAATCTGCTATATTTAAATCGCCAGTGCCAGGTACAATAGCATGAAGGATTATTGCAATTGCGGTAGCAACGATAATAGCTAACGTGTTTATTATTAGTACTCTTTTAACGCTAATGTCCTTCTCTTTCATTTCTATCCCCCTTAACATAGTAAATAAATTCTCAAATATTTACTTTTCACATAACTTTAATCATAATACTAGCGCTTTGTTACCGATATATTATCAAAATGATTTTACCATGTTAAGGGTTAATCAGTTCCTTGTATGTTTGAAATTTATGTTAATTATCTTCAAATAGGGACATGCCGAAAAACGCGGAAATTACTCTCTACTTGTTAGTTTAGGTGCATTCTTTCAAAATTGGTCTAAAAATGTAGGCATCTACTGCACAGTATCCTTCTTTTATTAAAAGTCAAGTAAATAATTAAAACCTTTTATAATGTAATTAATAATATAAAATGTCACACATTATAATAGACAAAAGAAGAATGATAGGAGAGCAGTGAATATATCTGCTCAACCTATCCTTTTTCGTACTACGAATGACCTCATTTACCACAACAATAATCTGTTTTTTGTTGTGGTACTTACACCTCGTTTGTAGAAGAAGGCAGATGATACTTACGGTGTGTCACCTACTTAAACATCTCAAAATAATTAGCCACCCATTTTGAATTATTTTCTGCAATGTATTGTTCCGACTGGATCAGTCGTTGTACCAGTTCCTTTTTTGATAATTTCATGTATTTTCTTTGTGCACTCTCAATACTTCGATTGGGTTTTAACTTACGAAAATCTATATCTATATCAGTATTTAAGGTGAATTTTACATTTTTGCTATTCTCTTTCTGCTTATATGTTAAACTATGTTGTTTATAATCCCCCTCTGTTAGGATAGATGTCGTAGAGAACTTTAGTGTTATACTTTAGTAAACACGGAGGTCGATGACAATGACAGATAAGAGGAAACAGTATACAGGTGAATTAAAAGAATCAATCATAAAAAGAATGATGCCCCCTAACAATGAGTCAGTTAGTAAGATCAGCGAAGAAACAGGAGTTACAGAGCCTACCCTATATAAATGGAGAAAAGAAGCTCGTCTAAAAGGACAGGCTACTCCAGGCAATGGACAAAGCTCAGAACAATGGAGTAGCGAAGATAAGTTTTTAATCGTAATGGAAACTTATTCATTAAATGAGATTCAATTAGCTGAGTATTGTAGAAAAAAAGGTTTATTTAAAGAGCAGGTTAAGGCTTGGCGTGAGGGGTGTCTAAATGCTAATTCTCCTAAACCAGTTGATCAATCAAAGCAGTTAAATCAAGAACTTAAAGAAGAAAAAAGTCGTTCAAAAATACTAGAAAAAGATTTAAGGAAAAAGGAGAAAGCCTTGGCAGAAGCTGCGGCATTATTACTTTTGCGAAAAAAGGCCCAAGCGATCTGGGGGGACCAAGAGGACGAATGATTCGCCCATCAGATCGCGCACTGGCAGTTGAACTCATCCAAGAAGCAAACAATAATGGTGCGCGATTAGCTCTTGCCTGTAAAGAACTGAATATTAGTGTTCGAACCTATGAACGCTGGGTTTCCGATGGTGGAGTAAAAGAGGATCAACGCCCAATCGTCAGCCGTCCAGAGCCTAAAAATAAATTAACAACAGAAGAAAAACAGAAAATGTTAGAGATCGTGAAACAGAAAGAATTTGTGGATTTACCACCTTCTCAAATTGTACCAAAATTAGCTGATCAAAGTATTTATATTGCCTCTGAATCTAGTTTTTATCGAGTATTACGCGAAGAAAATATGCAACATCATCGGGGCAGAAGTAAAAAACCAAAACGGAAATTGCCAGAAAGTTATATGGCATTGGCTCCAAATCAAGTCTGGACTTGGGATATCACTTGGTTAAAGGGACCGATAAAGGGTTTGTATTTTCGACTCTACTTAATTATCGACATCTTTAGTAGAAAGATAGTTGCTTGGGAGATATGGGAATCTGAAGAAGCGATTTATGCCGAAGAATTACTAAAAAAAGCAGTTGTGAGTGAGAAAATCAAAGGGAAACCGTTGGTCCTACATTCTGATAATGGGAGTCCAATGAAAGCTGCGACTTTTCAAGGTTTACTTGAAAAGCTAGGAATTCAAAGCTCTTATTCAAGGCCGCGTGTGAGCAACGATAATCCTTATTCTGAAGCGATGTTTCGTACATTGAAATACCGTCCCGAATTTCCGTATAAAGGATTTAAAACACTTGAAGAAGCTCGCACATGGTCTAACAATTTTGTTCATTGGTACAACTGTGAACACCAGCATAGTGGAATTAAATTTGTCACTCCTGACCAATGTCATACTGGTGCTTACCACGAGGTTTTGAAAAATAGAAAAGAAGTTTATGAGCAAGCAAAACAAAGAAATCCAGAAAGATGGACACGTTCTACAAGAGATTGGGATCCTCATCGATTTGTCACCTTAAATCCTATGAAGGCCGAACTAGAGACAAATTCGAAAAAGAACGATATACAATCAAATGTCGAAAGGGAAAATTCGCAAAGTCCTGTAAATAAGCAAGCCACTTTAACCTTCTCAAGATAGAACAGAGCAAGACTCTGTTCTATCTTGAGAAGGCCAGCAAGCGAAGCGCGGTAGTGAGATCAATGGATCAAATAATAGCAATCTATTAAAAAAGGGAAATGCGACAACTATCTTGACAAACACCGTAATGGTCATACAACTGTTCATTTGTCCGTATGGTATTCGGATGTATTCCATTCCCTTCGGGATCAATTTCTTTAGAAATAGCGGCTACATTTGTATATGTTACAGGTTTACCTTTCTTAACTAATAAATTTATTGCTTGTTTTCCTAATTCTACAGAACGATTCCTTCGCTTTTGATGTGTTCTTTTTAGCCACTGCCTATCATTTGCCGAATTGAATGTGTGGCTCATAGTCTTGTTCCTCCCGATATTTATCAATGAGTTCTATTTCTTTTAATTCATTTCGTGCGTGCTTCCTCATTGCTTTTGCCTTTTTCACTTCTACTGGCAAGTTCATTTTCATAAAACGTCTCTCCATGTCCTTGGAAAGCTCTATTATTTCTTCTAATTCGTGCCTCTTTTCAGGTTGCGGGACTTTGGCATGGCATCCTAAACACTGCATTTTAGTGGGACATACAAAATCTGATACACAAGTTCCACCCAAAACATTATTAAATACACCAACTTTTTCTTTGTATTCCTCAAGTTCTTTTTGTAGCTCTTCAGGACTCCTTAATACGACTTCATCTAAATCTACATAATCAGCAATAACGTCATGTAAATCACTAACAGCTTGAGCAACTTGACTTGGGGTAGGTTCCGAGTAATAACCAGTTACCTTAACATCTCGTTGGTGTAATAGCTTCGCTACAATATCAATTGGTAGTTTTTGTCGTTGAACAGCTTCAGTAGCAAAAGCATGACGTAATAAATGTGTTTTTATTACAACCGTATCTCCGTTTTCTAATTCAAATCTTAATCCGTGCATAAGAAATCTAAGACATGCCTCAACAGTAGGTTGCGTAAATGCTGTATTGTTATATTGAAAGAAGTATGGTTTAGGCTCTAGAAACATATGTTTTCTTGAATCTCTATAAAAAACACTTGGTATTCTTTCACTACCATAGTGCTCTTTTAAAAGTTTACTAACCCTTTGAATTAATTTCATTGTCTGTTCACTTATATAAAAAGTTTCAACTGAATCTCGTCCTTTTGGGATAACATTAAATGAATATTTTAGGCTTTCATTAACTCGCAGAGTTTTAATACATTCTTTTGTATTTGTTAATTGCAACAATTCATTTACCCTTGCACCGGTTGTTGTAAATATATCTAAAGCTAACAAACCAAAAGTTGTTGCAGTATAAAGGGGTTCTATATCTAGCAATATTCCTTTTGAATGTCGTTGTTGTTGTTTGATAAATGTATTCGGTGATATTATTCCCCGTATACGTGAATGAAATGGACAATGAGTTTTATCGCTCCCTTTTTCTCCGTATCCCCAAGAGAGCAATAATTCACTTTTTTTCTTTCTTTGAATATCATCAATACTTTGATGCCAAAATCCAAAAACACCCTCATTTAAAATTTCTGTAAACCAAAACCCATCAGCTTCTTCATTTTTATTAATCACTTCAGCCTTTACAAACTCTATAAAGTAATGATTATTTTCCTTTGAATAGCTACCCGTTCTTTTTTCAGCAGAATTTAATGTCGTCAATCCAAATTTATCTTTATGGTGTAGAATAAATGATGCTTTGTCCCAGAGGCGAAAATATAGACGTTCGCTAATTCTATCCGGTTCATCATATTGAAACTCAAATGGTAATTCTATTTTTGAAGTAGTTACTTTTTCACGAGCATTTAGGAAGGCATTTCTTAACCTATTGACTTGATTCCATCTAAAATTACCTTCTGCTCGAATTTGTGGTAATAAATTAACTAGAGCATCCGTTTCCTGTTTACGGGTATCTTTACTTTTTTGGTTTGATAGCTGAAAAGACGAAAACTCTCTTGAGTCGAAAGAAGGAGTATTGAATAAGTACTTCTCCAAATGTGTTTGAGAATTACTATCCAAATTGGATAGTATCCATCTTTTTGTTGATGTAATTAGAGGTTTATATAAAGTTAATAATCGCGATCTCATAATATCTGTATGTTCCTTTAATACATCAGCTTTTAAATATTGGTACATATGATTCTCAACATCAAAACTATCCATATTTTCTAAAGAAAAAACTTCGAATATATCTTTAAATCTTTTATTTATAGTAGTTATTATAGACTCAATATAAACAGGATCAGCTTTATTTTCTCCGTATATTAGAACGCCTAATAATAAGTGGTTTTTCCAAGGTTGATCCATTACACGATTTATGAAATATTTTATATTCTTTTCTGTTTGTTTATCTACAAGAAAACTCCCTTTCTTGTCCCTTAAATGAAGGATATAATCATCCACTTTTCCTAATAATTGTTCATAAAATGGCGATTGTGGCTTATCTGTTAATACAGTCAGTGTAATCACTCCAATCCATCCAGCAATTCTTCTATTTCGTTATCGATCTCAATGTCATCAAAGTTATTTTCTATGACTGTTAAGTTAAGTTTCTTCTTACGCTTGCTATTCTTTAGTTCCATGTATTCTCTCTCTTTTTCAGCCATATTCTCTAACATTTCATCGTGGGCTTTGCGATGGCTTTCTTCGTCAAAATAATGCTCGTAAACCTTGATCATTTCTTCATCTTTCCACTTTATGTATTTAATCAGTTCATTCTTCTTTTGTTTGATCTCTGCTTCTGTTTTGGAAGTATTATAGACTTCTCGCAACCTTGACGTGATAAACCAATGTCTTGTTTTATGTGGATTTAACTTGATATCACATTCTTTCATCGCTTTATCCCAATGGTAGTACCATGCTTCATAGGAAAAGGGTGTTCCAAGTTCCGTAAGGAAAATAGGTGCTTCATTAGGTAAGGTATCAAAATGCCGTTTTAATTCATCATGTTGCTTACGTTCTGAATTGATATATCGCATGAGCAGTTTTACTGTATCCTTGCTAAATCGGAGGAATTTCACCCTTTTTCCATGACTACCTTTACTGAATGTATCAGCTTCTTGGAATGATTTGCGAGAACGATAATCTCCAACTGTTAATTCAATCACTTCGGATGCTCTCGCCCCTGTTTCAAATAACATACGAGCAATGATAATTTCCCTTAATGACCAGTTCACCTTTTTTCCTGCTTGATAGACTTGGTAGGGGAGGTGAATATCTCCAATAATTTGTGGTTGCCATTCTTCATTAATTAGCTTGAAATACGAGTCTGTTAATCTTCGATGTGGAGAGGCATCCTCTGTTCCTGCTTCTTTCGGCATTCTCAGTTTTCCTTCACGCACACCTTCGGTTTGGCTTTGATACTCATTTAAAAGAGCATGAGAGTCTATGAGTGGATTAGAGTATGGATATTGTTTTAAGCGAATGAGAGATTTATAGAATGATTTTAGTGCTGATAGAAACCTACTAACTGTATTTGGGCTATTATTAGAACGATTGACAAAGCGAAACGAGTCCTTTTCACGAACCTTACATGCCATTTCATCCATGAGATAATCCTCAATGGCAATTCGTATGGCTCGCGGTAAATCGTCCCATTTCACTCGTTCTCCTTGATAATTACAGTATTCGTCTAACCAACTAAAAAAGGGAAGAAGGCATTGAATATAGGATAATGCTGAACTTTTACCAATCCTCCCGATACAATCATGATAATGTTCTGTTAATGGGAGAAAAGGTTGATTGTTCCCCGCGAAAACGAGCAATTCATAACGACTTTCAACATCTTTTGGACAATAAAAATAAGTATATTTCTTCTCCATATTAATCACCTTTTGTATTAACTTTCTAACCAAATGCAACTTTGAAATTCTTTCTGAATTTGTTTTGAGCTTTTTCATGTCCTCAAATTCAGAAGTTCTTTTATCGATATTTTTGCGTAGGGAGGTTGATGTCCAACCCTTTGAACACCACAAGTAAGAACGTTAGTTCTCGTATCGCACATTCTTACTATATCACACCCTTGTTGTTGTAGAAGATTAATTCTTAAGAAATGTTGTTGTTGTTAAATGCGGTCACTTTAATAGTTCATAAAAAAAGAACACCACCTAATCATTTAAGTGATGTTCTGATTGAATATAATGTGTAACATTAAAGACAACCCCCTACTCCTATAATAAGAATAGCTAATCACTTGTCTTTAATTTTACAAAGTATACTACGCAACAACTGGATCTGTTGTTTTTTCGCCTTGCTAATTGAATAATATCCATAAATAAAAAAGACGCGTTATGAGGTAAACGCGCACGATAATGAAATAAAAGGGACATGGGTACAGATCACAGGTTCAATGTCCCACCTTTTAATAAAAGCATGGGACAAGGTACCTGTCCCCTTGTCCCATGCTACACTAGGTGGTTGAAGAAGAAAATAGCAAGTTGGGTTCGATCTCTTAATTCCAGTTTTTCTAAAATAACGCTTATGTAGTTTCTTACTGTGCCCTCACCTAAATACAGTTCCTTTGCGATTTCCTTATTTGATAGGCCTTTTGAAACCAATGAAATGATTTCGAATTCCTTATCTAGAATTCCATAGTCTTGATAATTTTTTTTATTTACTTGATTATTCATCACCGCCGGAAGCTTATTAATTATTTCTTCTCCAAAAACATTCTGACCAGAATAAACTGCATTTAGTGATGGTATGATACTGTTGTAATGTTGTTTTAAAATGTAGCCTTTTGCCCCTATCTTTAATGCCTTAATAATGTATTCATCATCTGCAAAAGTGGTTAAAAACAGAACTTTTGCTTTCGGAAATGAATTTAATATTTCTTCAGCTGCTTCTAGCCCATTCTTTTTTCCCATTCTGATATCCATCAAAAGAATGTCCGGTTTATGATCTTTATATAGTTTGATAGCGTCTTCTCCACTGTTGGCTACTGCCAACACTTCAACACCATCACTTGTCTCTATTATTGTTTTTAATGATGCTGAAACAAGAACATCGTCGTCTACAATTACTATCTTCATAGGACTCCCCCCTATCCATTTTTCGTATTGTCAAAACTTTATATAGAAATAGGCTATTAAATCCTAGTTTAAAGGGCTTTATAAGCAAAAAACTTGCCACCCCCTGAATTTTGTAGATAATTGAGGTTACCACACACCCAACATCCCAAAAGAAAGGAAAGTGACAAGTTGTTACCTCAAATTATAACCTATTTACTTACTTTTATAAACTACCAAGAACAAGTAATTCGAACGCTCCTTACCCTTTTAATAGGGAAGAGCATGTTTGATAAACCGACTGAGGCTCCAGTTAATAAACCATATCGCAAGCTTCAAGTTGATGATCTACCGATCATTGAAGTTCCAAAAAAACTAGATTTTCAAGTTTTATTAACCGAGCATCTTAAGTCTAAAGGTAAACCTCTCAAACCAGTACAAAGACGGTCGAATTCAACACCCGTTCCTTCATCAATGAAATGTCCTACGTGTGGTGCTCCATCTGATTATTTGTATGCGAACAATGGAGCGAAAGGACAATTTCAATGTAAGGTGTGTTCATGTCTTTTCAGTGAGAGAAATCGATATCTCAAGGAAGCAATCCTGAAATGCCCTCACTGTTCAAAAACACTTGAAAAAGTGAAGGAAAGAAAAGACTTCCATGTGTACAAGTGTAAAAACGACGCTTGTTCTTATTACCAACATAAACGTAATGCGATGACTCAAAAAGAGAAAAATCGGTTCAAAGAAGATCCTCAAGCCTTTAAACTTCGCTATATTTACCGCCAGTTTCACATTGATTTTCAACCATTAGCGAAGCATTCACCAAAGAGACCACGAGTTGATCTATCAAGAATTTATGTGTCTCCACATACGCTTGGATTGATATTGACTTATCACGTCAATTATGGACTTTCAGCCCGTAAAACAGCAGCGCTGATGAAAGACGTACATGGTGTTTCAATCTCTCGTCAAAGCATTTTAAATTACGAAAATAGTGTGGCCTTGTGGTTGAAACCGTATATTGATCACTATCCTTATGAGCTTTCAGATCAATTCTGCGGTGACGAAACGTACATCCGTGTGAATGGCCGTTGGCATTACCTATTTTTCTTTTTTGATGCCGTAAAGAAAGTCATTCTCTCTTATCCTGTGTCACCTAACCGAGACACAGCTACAGCTATTAAAGCGATAGACGAAGTGTTGTTAAAGCTTAGGAAAATCCCAGAAAACCTAACTTTCGTTGTCGATGGCAATCCCATTTACTTATTAGCACAACACTTTTTTGCCCAGCATCAAATCCCGTTTGAGGTGATTCAGGTAATTGGCTTAACCAACGAAGACGAGGTATCAAAGGAATATCGACCTCTCAAACAAATTATCGAGCGGCTAAATCGTACCTTTAAAGGAAACTATCGATCCACTCATGGTTTCGGGTCAGAACATGGTTCTGTTTCTTTTGTGACCTTGTTCGTTGCTTACTTTAACTTTCTAAGACCACATTCAGCATTGGAAGGAAAAGTACCAGTAACACTTCCTGAGCTAGAAAAGCTTCCAAACATGCCAGCTAGATGGACAACTCTTATTGGTCTTGCCCAGGACTGGATAAGTAAGCAAACTGCCTAACTTTTGTTTAACTGAGCCCTTTCTAGCCATCGGCGGAGCGTACTCTTGACAAACCGAACTTGCCAATGGTTTAAAATGGAAATACCAAGGGCTTATTTAGCTATGCCTTCTTTTGTCCTCTTCGCCCTTGTTAAACCTCTCGCTAAACCATTGGCGTGTTTGTCAAGAGCGATGGCGGGAGCTACCACCAGATTAATTGGTAGAAAGTGTCATCAGCCTTTAGTTTTCATAGAACTTTTGACACTACCCCATTTTTTTCAGTTTATTTTCTCTCACTAAAACTTATGGTTTCATAAATGAAATAAATATTCTAAAACCTTTTGATTGATCAAAATTCACTATTCCATTTAGTGATGCAACCCGTTGCTTTATACTTTCAAGACCCATTCCTTTAAAATTACTAGGGTCCAATTTTTTATTCCCATTATCAAATATAATAAGCTGATAAAGCTTTGGGTGTTCAAATAGACTAATAGAAACCAAGTCGCCATTAGAGTGCCTCATAACATTTGATAGCGCCTCTTTTATAATGCTTATAATGGCGTATTTAGCCTTGGTAGGCATATCTCCTGTTATTTCGTAATTAAAGGTTATTTTACAAAACGTGAAATTTTTGATTAATTTATTTATCTCACCGTAAAGGTCAATGGAATGGTCATGTAAGTTATGCACACTTTCTCTTATCGAATTCATACCTTCATTTAAAGTATCCTTCACCACTTCAAGGTTTTTTACAGTGTTCTCATCTTTACTTACAGCTATGACGGCTCCAATTTGTAAAATCGAGCTGGAAAGAAGATGCCCAACATTATCATGTATTTCTCGTGCAATCCTATTTCTTTCGTTTAACGTCGCAAGGTTAACCTCTAAATCTTGTTTACTAACTAACTCATTTATTTTTTCTTCAAGGGAAATGGAAAGCTCTGTTAGTGAGTCCCTTTGGTTTATATAATCTTCGCGAAGTTTTTTTTCATTAGTTTCTCTTAATCTTAAAAGGTATACAATTGCACTTATAACTATTAAAACACCCATAACTCCAGAAGAAAACTTGCTAAGGTGTAAGGCGTATGGGATTAACGCTAACAGTATGATCAATTGGTTTTTAGTTCTAAGTAGGTCATAGCTTATTAACGGTAAAAAGAAAACAAATGGAACATAAAACCCTGATAATAGTAAAGATCCAATAAATAATCCTTTTGCCAATTTTTCATTATTAAAATATTCTAATAGCCCGCTGATAGCAATGGCTAATGCCATGGCAATAACCCCTTCATACGGAGTAAACTCTAACAAAAGAAGCCCACACGTTCCCACAAAAATAATCAACTTATTTAATACATTGCCCATAACTCTCCTCCCATTCCTAATTTTAGCATAACAAATCCTTTCATTATAAGAAAAAAATGACAATTGTCACTTTAATCTAATGACAATTTTCACTGACCTCTGCTTACCATTGCTATTACTATAGAATTATAAAGAAAAGGATAAGGAAAGGGAGATAAATATGATCGTAAAAATTGAAAATCTAGTTAAAAGATATGGGGACTTAATCGTTCTTGACCATTTGAATATTGAAATAAATGAAGGTGAAATCTTTGGCCTCTTAGGACCTAATGGCTCAGGGAAAACAACGGCTATAAATTGCCTACTTTCTTTACTAAAATTTGATAAAGGTAACATTGAAATCTTTGGGAAAGAGATGAAGCCAACCGCATATGACATAAAGCAAAACATTGGTATCGTCATGCAAAACGTAGCAGTTTTCGACGAACTAACAGTTTATGAAAATATTGATTACTTCTGTGGTCTTTATGTAAAAGACAAAAAAGAACGTAAAGAGTTAGTAGAACAGGCGATTGATTTTGTAGCTTTAAAAGACTTTGTAAAATTTTACCCCAAAAAATTAAGTGGTGGTCTTTTAAGAAGACTTAACATTGCCTGTGGAATTGCTCACAAACCAAAACTCATTATTTTAGATGAGCCAACAGTTGCCGTTGACCCTCAAAGTAGGAACAATATTTTAGAAGGAATTAAAAGGTTAAATGCAGAGGGTGCAACGATTATCTATACCTCTCATTATATGGAAGAAATTGAACAGCTTTGTTCAAGGCTAGCGATATTAGATAAAGGTAAGGTAATTGCATCGGGTACAAAGGAAGAAGTGAAAGGAATGATTGCACTTGGTGAGAAGATCGTCGTAGAAACATTTAATATAAATGAAGATCACCTAGCTATAATACGAGAAATACCTAATGTGATTGATGTTGAATTAAAAGAGAACACCTTAACGATTAGGCAAAAAAGTGGTGCAAGCAATCTTGTAAATATAATGAGTTTTATTACTGATAATGATATAAGCTACGGTAAGATCTATTCGGAGTTACCAACACTAAATGATGTATTCCTTGAAATAACAGGAAAAGAATTAAGAGATTAGGAGGTCTACTATGTCATTTCTCATTTTTAAATATAGCTTTAAGTCTTTACTTAAAGATAAGATGGCTTTATTCTGGATGCTTAGCTTCCCTCTTATTTTAGCAACATTTTTTAATTTAGCCTTCTCAAATCTAATGTCAAATGAAAGCTTTGAAAAAGTCAAAATTGCCATCACAACGGATTATCCTATGCCAGAAGGTCTTGACGATGCTATGAATGAAAGCAATCTTTTTGACCTATCTTACACAACTGAAACAGAAGCAAAAGAGCTTTTGTCAGATAAAAAAATAACAGGCTATATTAAAAACTCTAATGAGCTTGAACTTGTAATTTTAAGTTCTGGTCTTAACCAGTCGATAGCTAAAGTTTTTTTAGACAACTATATTCAAGTTTCAACAACCATTTATAGCATCATTGACGGAAATCCTCAATTAATTCAAATGGGTTTTCTAGAAAATGTAAGTTTTAACGAAAAGTTTACAGAGGATACTCCTGCAAGTAACTCAATGAACGTGATTGTTATCTATTATTTTGCACTACTTGCAATGACCTGCCTTTTCTCAGCCCTATCAGGCTGCTATGCTACTTCATTAGTTCAGGCTAATCAATCTACACTTGCAGCAAGAATTAATGTTGCACCTACACAAAAATTAAAGGCATTTCTATCAATGATCTTAGCTTCTATATGTTTTCAGTTTCTATCAGCCATTATTGCCATTACGTATATTACACAAGTCTTAAAGGTAGATTTTGGCGATAGAATTATATATATTGGAATACTGTGTTTAGTAGGGTGTTTTACTGGAACTATGTTCGGTGCTTTATTCGGAATTCTTGTAAAATTAAAGGCGGAAGTTAAGGATATGTTATTGTCTAATATCGTTATCGTTTTGTGTTTTTTATCTGGTTTAATGGTTTTACAAATCAAATATATTATCCAGGAAAAGGTCCCACTCCTCGCCTATATTAATCCTGCAAATCAAATTACAGATGGACTGTATGCCCTATACTATTATGAAACTTTAGATAGGTACTTCCTAAACCTTACTTTGCTAGGTAGCCTAGGAGTATTCTTTTGTACTATTACCGTAATGGTTTTAAGGAGGCAAAAATATGCAAGTATTTAAAGCATTTAGTAAAATCGTACCGAAAAAATTTCTTGGTGTTTTTATTATCTATACTATTATTTTTGTTGGGCTTGCGACCTTTTTTTCAAAAAGTGGTTTAACACCTTTGGAAGATGCCTTTGAACTTTCAAAAGTTAAGGTTTCTGTTATAAATCAAGACAATACTGCACTAGCAAATGGTTTAGAAAACTATATTAACGAGATCGCAAGACCTGTAGAAATTGAACTAGCTGAGGAAAGTATAAAGGATGCACTCTTCTTTCGACAAACAGAATTAGTCGTAACTATTCCTAAAGGTTTTCAAGAAAGCTTTACTTTGGCAAATGATAAAAATATCAAAACTATGTCTGTACCGGATTCCATAAGTTCAGCATATGCAAAGACACTTATTAATAGATACTTAAATACTACTAGAATATATATTACAGCATATCCTGAAATCTCTTTTGAAGAAGTACACAAGAAAGTACTAACAGACATTTCAACAGAAGTAAATGTTTCTTTCCTTGACAAAATAGCTAGTAATAACATGTCTACCCTCAATTTATATTTTAACTTTTTAGCTTATATACTCAACTTTCGCACCAATAAAGTAGGTGATCCACGTTGATTGTTAAAGGCCTGCGGCCTTTTCATTATGTTACTTGACAATGTTAATGAAAAATGAAAAACACCTCGTTCTTTTGGTATAGTGTAATTGACTAGAAAACACTACCATACAGAAGAGGTGCTCCCTATATGATAGACCAAAATAGCCAATACAATCAACTGCCAAATGAACTTGATTCTGTTTTTTCTGAGCTGGAAATGTCTAAACATCTACGCAAGGCTGGAATTAAAAAGTCCTTTGGTTTCAGCTGTTCTTACTTATTTCAACTCATTTTTTGTTTGATATTTCAACATAAAAATTGGTACACCCTTCTTGATTCAAAGAAGGCAGATAAGTTTCCTGCCAAGGATTCTGTCTATCGTTTTTTAAATCAATCAACATTTAATTGGCGCCGTTTCTTACTGCTATTAAGCACCTTTACAATTAAGAAAGTGAGTCGCCTTACTGACAAAAGTCGTCCAAAAGTGTTCGTTTTTGATGATTCTGCTTATGATCGAAATCGTAGTAAAAAGGTTGAATTACTTGCACGTTGTTTTGACCATGCCTCTCTTAAAATGCGTTTCTATAAGGGGTTCCGTATGTTGACTATGGGGTGGTCTGACGGGCATACATTTATGCCGATTGACTTTTCCTTGGTCAGTTCCAAAACGTCACAAATCAATGGAATCTCCGAACATATAGACAAACGCACATGCGGTTATAAACGTCGGGAAAATGCCCTACAAACTTTGCCTGAACAAATCCCAGACATGATCAGACGTGCGTTAGATAGTGGAATAGAAGCCAGTTATGTCCTCATGGATTCTTGGTTTACTTTGCCACCACTTGTCAAAAACATTGTTGATCAAGGATTAGACGTGATTGGCATGGTCAAAGAAACAAAACAGCGTTACAACGTAAGCGGAGAAATGGTTTCATTAAAACAGCTTTACCGCCTAGCTGGACCCGTTCAATCAAGGAAAGGAATACTTCGTTCCATTCATACAACTATGGCTAATGGAACACCAATTAAAGTTGTATTTATTCGAAATAGAAACAAGAAAAGCGAATGGCTAGCCATCCTCAGCACCGATCGCACTCTTTCCGAACAAGAAATCGTTCGAATCTATGGAATGCGTTGGGATATTGAGGTTTTCTTTAAGACGGCCAAATCACTCTTAAAACTTGAAAAAGAGTTTCAAAGCCGTTCATATGATGCGCTTATAAGCCATACAACTATTGTCTTTGCTCGTTTTATCGTGCTATCTTGGCAAAACCGCTGTAACACCGACCAACGTACGATTGGAGGTCTTTTTTACGAGCTATGTGACGAAGTCAATGAACTTGATTGGGCTGTTGCTTTACAGCAGCTAATCGAGCTTCTTCAAGATGCGCTTGAACAAACAAATAAGAAAATCAAAAAGTTAATACAAAGTCAACTGGAGCAGTGGATCTCAGGCCTACCTAATTATATCAAGGCTTATTTGCCGATTTCACTCTGCGAAAGTTGAGTTATATATTATTAGCTATGCTCATATCGATGGTGGGGCGTATCATGTTAATCTTCAATCATAAAGAAATCAAAATGCGTAACCATTGCGCACCTATTAGTATAAATAATTATAATTTTCAGCTAATAGTTGGTAATCTAACACTCGCCTTTATTATCTGGTTTATCTTTGTCGTAATGGCATTTGTTATTAATGCGGGTACTTTAAACCAAACAGGATCATTTTTATATATAGTTAACTCATTCGTTTTTACAATTGTCTGTTTGAGCATCAGCTTTTTGGTTGCTACTTTTGCAACTAAAAATTCGATTGATCCTATAGGAAACTCTCTAACCCTTGGATTAGCATTTTTAAGCGGTTCCTTTGTACCACAAGCTCTTTTAAGCGATACCCTCCAAACCATCGGAATTTTCAACCCGGTATTTTGGTATGTAAAGGTTAATAATTCTATAGGAGGTATCACTAGTATTACTCAATTTTCACTCGAACCAGTCATTTATGGCATACTCGTTCAGTTAGCTTTTAGTGTTGCTTTCCTTGCGATCGCTTTAGTCGTAATTAAACAAAGACGATTTGCTCATCAGTAAAAAATAGTATCTATACGAGTGAATTTCATAATTACCAAAATTGAGCCATATCAAACTACTTAATGACGAAAATCTGGAATTATGAAATTCATTGATACTTGAGTGAATTTCATAATTACCTAAAACGAGTCACATGAAGCAATATATAGTTTGCGAATGGTTTTGTCGCAACTATATATTGATCTTAGTGACGAAAATAAGGAATTATGAAATTCATACACTTAACGACCTTTTTTAACGATGAGTTTTTTAGAAACAAGGGGCTGAACTTTAGAATAGAGTTAGGCCACCTGTAAAGGGGAGTAAAAATGGTGAACTTTAGAAGAGTGTTGTGTTGTTTGTTAATGTTGAGTTTTCTACTACATCCAATTATAAATACTAAACTTGCGTCTGCTTCTCCGATAAAACTAGATGCGACTGATGTGGAAGAGTTTTTCGATACGATCATCAATGCTCAAATTGAAGAGATTAATATTCCAAACTTAACTGTTTCCGTTGTCTCTCATGGAGAAGTCATTTTTGCAAAAGGGTATGGGTATGCTGATTATGAAGCTATGACACCAGTAGATCCTGAAAAAACTCTTTTTCGAATTGGTTCTACATCAAAGCTGCTTACTTGGACCGCTATTATGCAACTGGTTGAACAAGGAAAAGTTGATTTAGATACTGATATTAACGAGTACCTAGACTTTGAGATTCCTAATACGCTGGAATACAAGGGATGGAACTCTCAAGTGGCGCCGATTACGATTAGACACTTGATGAGTCATACACCGGGATTTGAAGATTATATGACAGATGTTTTTTCGATTTCTGAAGATAGTTTAATTCCTCTTAGCCAATATGTTCGTGAACAAAGACCTATGATCGTTTTTGCACCTGGTGAAGTGACTGCCTATTCCAATTATGGAACGAATTTAGCAGGGTATATTGTCGAGGTTGTCTCAGGAATTCCGTTTGCACAATATATTGAGGAAAATATATATCAACAACTAGGGATGGAAAATAGTACGTTCCATCAGCCACTACCAAATCGTTTAGCTGATCAAATGTCTATTCCTTACCGCTATGTAGATGGAGAGTTTTTAAAAGCGAAATTTGAATTTTTTTCTGAGCCAGCAGGCAGTATGAGTAGTAGTGCATTAGATATGGCAAAATTTATGTTGGCGTATCTTCAAGGAGGTAATTATAAAGGAGAAAAGATTTTAAAAGAAGAAACGGTTCAGAGAATGTTTTCTGAGCAGGAAAGTCAGCATCCTCGTCTAAAAGGCATCGCCCATGGTTTTATGACAGCAAACATGAATGGAAAAGAGATATTCCAACATGCTGGAGGAACGATGCTTTATGGCACACTTCTCTCTTTAATACCTGAAGAAGAAGTTGGTTTCTTTATCTCCCATAGTGGTGGCAATCATTTTGTAAACGGCGATATTTTTGCAGCTTTTATAGACCGTTATTTTTCTTCAGAAAAAGTAGCTCCATCAGCACCTGAACCGACGGTAAATATGGAACAAAGATCTAAACAATTTGTCGGCGAATATTACCAAAATAGACGCTCATTTACGACTGTTGATGCGTTTTTGAGCTTAATGATGGGGATCATTCGAGTGAGTGTCGATGACGAAGGGTATTTATTAGCGAATCATTTAGGAGTCACAAATCGCTTCGTAGAAGTAGAGCCAGGTGTTTACTATAATTTGAGTGAAGAGCGAAGCGACGATTATTGGGGAGATTTCAGTACGATTGCCTTTGGTACAGATTCGCACGGCAGAACAATGCTTATGACGGATGGGCCAATGAGTTACTCAAAAGCAGCTTGGTACGAATCAAGTGGGTTCACATTTTTGATGCTCATATCTTCTCTATTATTCATCATCGGTAGTTTGCTATATTGGGGGATTAAAGCTTTTGTTCATAAAAAACGCGGAACAATTGTTTTAGAAGTTAGCGAAGGTTCGAGATGGGCCAGTAGGCTAGCCACTTTTCAAGGTGTACTTACGTTTATTTTCCTAGTGAACTTTCTTGGCAATGGTCAAACTGACCCTGTGTACGGTTTACCGAAATCAGCATTTATCGAACCTTCTTCCTTTAGTGTAATTTTAGACATCATCGTGTCTTATGGGATCGTTTTGGTAGCAGGAACAGTACTCGTGTTTTCAGTCATTGCATGGGTGAAAGGTTATTGGAAGCTTGCCGGAAAACTACACTATACGATGTTTGCGATGTTTTCAGCTGCTTTATCATGGATCTTTTATTATTGGAATGTCTTTTAATATGGGTCATGGGGACAGGTTCACTGTCCCCGCTTTAATCACTAGTATCTTAACAGATCGGACAAGGTACCTGTCCCATCGTCCGAAAAATCATCGTGAGAATTTCCCGAAAGCTACTCTGGAATATACGGGATAATCCCCATTTTATATGCATGTTCCTGGATTTCCTTTGGTGCATTACGGGCATCAATGGCAAAACCATTAACAGAAATCATCCAAACCATTGGATTATCTGCTAATTTACTTGGTAAAGCCCAGTCTGTGTTAAAATAATCAATTTTCATTAGATCTCTTATTTGTTTTGACTTGGAACTACCTGTACCTCCACTTACGCCAAATCCTTCATAAAGCTCTTTGGGTGTTATTGTAGGATGTTGTGACGAATCAAACAGAAAATTTGCTGTACCAATGGCATGAACAATACCACAAGCCCAAGTATTCGCTCTTCCTTTCTCAAGAGGAGAAGGACGTTTTCTGCATAACGCTGCACATAACTGTAAACAGAGTTGCTCGTACTCTTTGTTTAAATGAACAGAACAAAACTCCTCGATAATAGTAGCAATTTCATTATACTTTTCTTCCATTTTTTTCGGTACAGATATAGTTTTATTCATTGATCTCTGCTCCTAATATATTATTTATGGTTTCTCAAGAGGGACGAGTTTACTATCCAAGGTGTCGCCTTAAAAGTGGGACACAGTACCCTTGTCCCTTAATTCAAGTTTTAACTAATCCAATTACTTTACTTCGTGGGATTGTCGGATCATGCTGGACAACTAATGCTTTTTCAAATTTGTTTAAATAAGAGCTTTCATGTGATTTAGGTGTTAGTATGATTAACTTTCTTTGTAATTGTTGAACATATAAATCAAATACCTTCGATTTACGGTTTTCATCTAAAGCACTGTCGAATTCGTCTAAAACAATAAAGCCTGGAGCTGTATGGAGATTTTGCAAAAGTGCTAAGGCAAATAGTAAAGAACTCAACGATTCCTCTCCACCAGAAACTCCCTTTCCAACCTTACCACCTCGTGCTTTCACACTTACATCTTCCATCGTCCCACGGTGGCCTTCTTTACGAGCTTTAATATAAAGCCTGAATAATATGCGTTTCTTTTTGTCTTCAAACGCTTCCCAGCTTACTTCTCCTTCAAATTGGAATTCGGCCATGTATGAACGAAAGCGTTGCTGAATTTCTAGCACTCTCATATTCACTGTTTTTTCGAGATGATCTTTTAGTTGTTCGGTTCGTTCAATATCTTGTTCTAATAAAATTTTGGAACGTTTATACTCACTATCTAATCGTTCATACTCTTTTTTTACTACTTCGTAATTTTCTGGTGCTGCCTTGTCAATTTCTTCAGTGACCGCATGAGTAAATTTGACTTTTCCATTTTCACGCTCATTTAAGAGATGATGAAGGGAAATATTAGTTTCTAGCTGAATGCCATTTATAGAAAAACTATAAATTTTTCCAAAGTCATTTTGCAGCTTGTTTAGTTCTTCCAAATAATTAACAAGATTACATTGAGAAGTACTAATCACTTTTTCTGTATCGTCGACTTGATTATCAATCCCTTTTAATTCCCGTGATTGTCTTTCTAGGTTTTCATCAAAATCTACGATTTGTCGTTCAACCGATTTAAGATTTCGAGTCGCTTTTTCGAAGAGCTCGTCCATTATCTCACGCTTTGTTTTCAACGAATTTATTTTTTGCATTTCTTCGGTATACGTTTTATTCAGTTTTGTTAGTAACTGAAACTTTTCTTTCATCTGTCCTAATTCAGAGTAGATTTCTTCTTCTCTTTTTAATTCTTTTTCTAAAGACTGCTCTTCTATTTGTTTACGATCGAGTGATTTTCTCACTTCATCTAATCTTTCCAATTGTTCATTCAACTGAATTTCTTTAGATCGCAAATCTTCTAATTTGCTTTTTAATTGAGTACGAGCAAATTCAGCTGTCATAAAAGCTTCTGCTTCACGAACAGTTTGGATGATACTATTTAATAACTGGATTTGTTTTGTACTTGTAGAAATTATTTCAGCTATTGATTGTAGTTCTTCATTCGCTTTTGCTATTACACTTTCGACGGTCGCTTTTCTTGCTGCTAATCCTTTTTCTGACAGAATATAGCTTTCCTTTTCTTGTGAACCTCTTATTCCCAAGGGATCATATAACGTTTCATCCTTAATATAAACTTCAGTGTCGCGAAAGAACTTTTCTACCCAACAAAGCGCTTTTATTGCGATCGGCATTAAATCATTCGAAAGACTTTGCTTTATTTCTAAATTAAGAGGTGGTAGTTCTGTCACTAATCTGTCAGGAATAATACTCATTAACGGGACGTGATATAAATCATTTGGCGGCGTTATATCTTTGCCTTCAAAAAAGATCGTATATTTTATTGCATTAAACCGGCGTTCATCCTTTAATTTAGCATTAGAATTTAGCTGAATTAACTCGCGAAGTGGATATGCTTTAACACTTTTATTCTTGAAAAAAGTTATTGACTCCATTTGACGCGATGATAAAACCCGATTTTCTTTTAAAATGTCCAACTCATTATTAAAATCTGCGAGTTTTATTAATAGTTTATGTTCTCTATCTCTATTGCTTTTAATAGTTTCATCTAACCAGTTAATTTTTTGTTGGGCATCATGACTACTTTTGTATTGATTTAGTAGTTCTTGATATTTTATTTCTAGCTTTTTATTTTCATTCACTTCGTGAGAGATGACAGCTATCTCATTAATATTGTTACGATGTTCTTCTTTACCTTTTTCCAACTGGCGATGATTTTCTCGGATGCCTTGTTTTGTTTTTTCTTTTTCCATTTCTAAATTAATAAAGGCAATTCGAACTTCCTCTTCAGTTCTAGTTAGCCCATTTCGCTTTAAGTCTGTTTCTTTTAACTCTTCATTCAAACTGTTGATCTCTTCATTTATTTTTTTCGCTACACCTTGAAGTTTAATAAGGTTGTTATCTAATTGCTGAATTTCGAGATTTAGTTTATTTTTTTCAGCCTCAAATTTAGTTTTCTGTTCCGTCTGGAAAGTTTTCTTTTCGCTTATCTCAGTAATCAATTCACTAACTTCTATACGATCTTCCTTCAATTGGTCAAGCTTTCTTTGCTCTTGTTGTATTTCCTTTTGGTAAAAGCTTTCCAAATGCAAAAGCGCTGTTATATATTGTTTCCCACCCTCATGCAATCTTTTTTGATTTTCATTGTACCGATCTAAATCTTGCTTCTTTAAACTTAAGTCTTGTTTTTTAAATAGTACATTTGTTTCTGCATATTTTAATGTTTCTTCTGATTCTTTTAGCTGCTCAATACTGTCTTCCCAATCTCGCTGGGTTTTATCAATTCCATGCATTTCACTAAAGATACGGAATCGTTCTTCTGGATTCATAATCGCAAATTGATTTACTTCCTGCTGGTACCAAATTAAATAATAAAGATCCGGATCTATTTTATATTTATATTGAAGAGCTTGCCGATAAGCGGAAAAGCTATAAACACGATCTCCAGAAGTGTATTTCGTTGTCTGTTCCCATTCGTCGATAATATCCCCTGTAGAAATAACAAACTCTTTTTTTATCGGTTGACCAGGTTCCTGTACGATATTTAAGGCAAACTCAATATATAAGGGGGCATCAATCTTCATCGCTCCTTCATTTTTAAACAAGTAAGCAATTCTAGCCTTCCACGTTTTATCAAGGGGGAGATTTCGTGATTTTAAACCTTCGATATCAACCTTACTAGAATATAAAACGGCACCCATACAAAATGTGATCGTCGATTTCCCTGCTCCGTTCGGTCCAGTAATCATTACGTGTATATCTTTGCCAGATAAATCTAGCAGTGCAGGAACAAAATCACGAATACCGACAAAAATTAAGCGACAAGGGATCATTGTTCTTCCCCTTTCTGAACAAAATTATAGCGACGGAAAAATTTGATTACTTCTTCTTTACTTAATTGTGTAGATTGACTAAATTCTACCGTTCTTCTTAAAAAGCTATCAGAAAACATATTCACTCCAATTGCGGTTAATTGATAAGCTTTTTCTTGTGAAGCTGTATCATACTCCTCTAAGGCTCCAATTTTTTTTAACGGATCTATATTGGCTAATATTTTACTATTTGCTTTCGTTGTTTCGTGGCCGAATGCATCTAGGAGTTGATCTAACGTTGTAAACTCATGTTGAAGAACTTCTTGCTGGTAAAAAATAAATAGTAAAATAGACAGACTTTCTTTGTTTAACGTACTTTTCGCTGCCTTAGCTGGTACTCGCATCATACAAATCACTTGGTCTCTTCGTTCGTCATAAATAAGCTTTAAATAACGGGACACAGCTTGATTTACCCTTGTCATAAAAGAATGGAACTTCTCTTCGTCCCCGCTTATGTTTAGCTGTTTTTCTATTTCTTTTCTAGATAAACCGAAATTACTTGATCTTATCGACGCTGAGGAAGAATATAAAATGTTCATAAAAACAAGTTCCTCTACTTCCGTCAGCATACCCCTTATTGATTGCAGGGCGTTTAATGGATTAAAGTTTATTTCGTGTTTCTCTTCTATGTTCTCGTTTTCGGACAATGTTGGCTCTATCTTCATCGTTCATCCACTCCCAACTACGTTCATAAACTGTCAAATTATTATGATGTTTTGCTTTTTCTATCGTTACTCTCTTGTTTCCTACTAGAGCCGAAATAGCGGTGAGGGCATTAACTGCATCAGTCCATTGAGAAGAGGTTGCTTGAATAACTAAATCTTCTATAGGCAATACTTCATGTTTGTCTAAAAAATTCTCAATAACCGTAGTTTCAATCATATTTTTCGTTAGTAACCAATTCGTTTCTCGCATTAATTCATCTAAATCTTCTTTCGAAATTTCCTCAGATTCAAAAGTGATTTCTTCTTCTACCTCTTCTACATGTTCAGTTTTCGGCTCGTATTCTTCCATATAAATTAAAGCTTCCTCAATTGCTACTGATGGAATAGTGGCTGCAAATTTTACTGGTATCCATATTCCATCAAACGCCTCATCATCTTTTTGATTTTGTTCCATAAAACTTAACAGATGATATGCGTTTGGTACATCAGAATCTAAAGGAGGGGCAAACATTTTAATGATTAGTTCGCGAACTTTTTCTGGTTTTATCGTTGTAGAAAGTGGCGTCATTTGCATCATAGTAAATTTTAAATATTTATTAATCATACCTAAACTAAGGTTTGTTCCCTCTGCTAAAACAGCCGTACCTCTTTGCATTAAATCCGTTAACACTAAACTTTCTTCCATAGTTTGAAATTGGCGAAAACGATCTTGAAGCTTTACATCTAAATCTTTCATTAATTCATGAATAAGTTCTAACTGTGGAAGTGCATTGCGATCAGCTAACATTTCTAGTTCTCTTTCTTTCAGTAATTGAATGGCATCAGCCACATTCTTAATCATGCTAGCTATTTTGTTTCCCCCAGAAATACCGTTATCATCATAAGCTTCACTTATCTCAGCATCCCTTCTCGCCTGAAATAACGATCTTCCTATATCGTCATGCATATGGTAAGCAAGTGAGTCGTTAGCTAATCTAATCAAAACGTCCATCATTCGTTTTCCAACATCACGCATTTTGATTAGTCGAGAATGCTTTGAAATCCAATTGTATTTTACTAGTATCGTTACGATTTGTTCAACTACCTTTTTTGTTGGGGGTTCTGAGTCTTGATATCTATTTCTATAGCGATAAAATAGTGTTTCGGCATTTTCAATTTTTTCATCTAGCCCTAAGGCTTCTTCGTTAATTAATTGAATAATTCGTAAAAACCTTAATATTTCTACTGGTGATTGATAAAAAGAGTGGGAACCTAGGTCACTCAAAACACCTGACAAAGAGGAAATATCCTTCATCGCTTGAAGTACCTCTGGCGCTGATTGACTCTCGTTAAAAATTGATACATTTATTGTAGAATCCAATTTTTCCAACTTTCAACACTCCCAAGTAATTGTTCTTGCTCCAAGTTTTTACTCATAGCGAGTAGTTTTTTCATTCTTTGCTCGTATTCATCCCATGATTTTACTACTTTCCCATCAACATCGATAAATTTTATGATCCCCTCCGCATTAACAATGTTATAGAGTTGTTTTGCAATTAGAAAACCATCTTTATCGTAATCAGTCCAAATAATCACTTGGTGCAATTGACTATTTTTGATCAACTGCTTTAAACATTGACGATGTGACGACCGAACATGACCATCAACACAAACTAGTAATGTATTTAATTCTTTTAGAAAACTAACTACTGAAGTTACTCTTGTTAATACGGCTCTATTCTCAACGAGCCACAGTGTTTTCGCACTTGATGAATACTGATCTTGTGCAATTGATAGATCTGTCAAAGCGTGAACTGGGCCGAAATTATAGTTTGAAAAAGAGCCTTGAATTGGTCCTGAAAAATAAAGGGGAGTTACTTTACCTAAACTTACTAGACCTAGAACAGAAATAGGTAGTTGTATAATTTCTTCAAGCTGATCAATGAAATCATCTTTATAACTATCAAACTCTTTAGAACCACCAATTTTTTGATAATATCGGGCCCCAATTTCTTTCCAATCAAATTCTTCTTTATTCGAACGAATGTATAAAATGGCTGACAAAAAGTGTAGAAATTTTAATTTTTTCTTAACGGTCCAATTTTGTGGGATATGGCTATTGTTTAAAAGTTCAATTCCTTCTTGCTTATATATTAACCGAATGTATTCTAGTAAATTTGATAGTGCCTTATTGTGGAATGTAATTCTTTCTGTCAAAATTATACTTTCTTTCCAAACTTTCAGTTGTTCATCCAGACTTCTTTCGTTTTCTTCACTTATCTTTTGTTGCAAAAAATTTAATCGATAACCTGTTCTATAGTGAACTGTATTTACAGTTCTACCGTCTTTATTAAACCTTATCTCTTTAATTAGCCAACCTTCCGTTACCAAGCGTAATGCAACCGCTTCTTCCAAATCATTCATTGCGAATTTTTTTGTAGGTGATATACTCGCAAGCTGCATAACCTCTTTATCAATAATTTCAGGCAAGTCAGTATTGTGTGAGGCAGAGCAAGTCATAAGCCCAACCATCTTAATTTTCGTCTCCAGGCACTTTATTATAGGGATATCAATAGTAATTTCGTTCTCAGAGTATTTTTGCTCTGACCCTAGCTCCTCACCTTTTTTTAATAAATATTTTTTTATAAAATTCAGAGATTCACTATTCATAATTATTCATCCTTTAAATATTTTCGGAGTTAGGTATGCCCTCAAACTCTACTAATATAATTGTACTCTATGTTTAACTAGGTAAAACAGGTAGTTTTTGTTAAACGATAAGAATGTATTCTTAACGAGTCTTGTAAAGTATGAAGCATTTTAATTATATATACCTTCTCACTAGTGTTGCATCAATTAAATTTCACTATTAAAAATACTCAATGATTTCATCCTATTGAAGGGACAGGTTCACTGTCCCAATTTTTATGAACGGGACAAGGTACCTGTCCCCTTTTAAACCGAGATGCAGTAGGAAATTGTTCTTTTATGTTCGTCCCAAGCTCTGCAAGCATTTGTTCAGCCATTCTTCTTGCGATTCCAGGAATGGAATCTAAGCGATCAATGTCATCTTGATGGCAATTTAATCTATCGGCTACCGCTTGATCTAGCATATTGATTTGTTCAGTAAGGAAATCAATATGGGAAAGAACCGTCTTGATCATAAATCGCTGATGATCATTGATATATCCGTGGAGGGCGAGTTTGAGCTCATCTTTTTTCTGTTTCATCCTTCCCTTTGCGAAGTCTGCAAGTATTTCTAAGTCATCTTCGCCTTCAGCAATGGCTCGAAGCATATCATAGGAAGACTTACCTGTAATATCCGAAACAACAGAACCAAGTTTGATATTAGCGCCTTCTAGTACTTTCTGTATCCGGTTATGTTGTCTAGCACGTTCTTCAATAATGCTCCTAGGGTAACGAACTAGTTCACGCAACTCTCGTTGATTTCGATCTGGTATAAAACTGGCTTTTAGTAAGCCGTGACGAGGAGTTTAGCAATCCATTCAGCATCTTTTACATCTGTTTTTCGTCCAGGGACGGACTTAATATGTTGAGCATTCACTACAAGAAACTCAATATCCTCGGATTCTAGCAAGTTGACAATAGGTTTCCAGTAAACACCTGTACTTTCCATTGCGACATGAGTACACTTATGTTCCTTAACCCAGTCAATCAACTGAATTAGGAATGAGGTTTTTGTTGAAAAAGTCTTAATCTCCTTTCCTTCTGGTGTAATAACACATGCAGTAATGTTATCTTTATGAACATCCATACCACAGGCTCTCTCAATGATAATATCCATTGAAAACATCCTTTCTACGGCAAATAGTATTAGAGGCTGGTGCAACAACCAAAAAAGGATTAATCTACCATGAGTGCTTCCCTTATGGGAGCAACAATCAGTGATGCACCGTGGTCGAAGGAGTCAGACTGTGCAAAGGGCTCTAACGCACCACAGTACATCGACCTTCCTCAGCCAGCCGTAAAATCAGTATGGACAAAGTATACTTATTTTCATTCTCTGTGGTGTATCTCTGGTTTTAAAATACATGAATGACTGTGCAGTAAATTAGTTTAGTAATCAGCTTTTGCTCACTTTTTTAATTCTTAAAATGAGAAAAAGCACCGGTTGGCCAGTGCTTTTTCAATGAGTTAATTTTCAATTCTCTTCTCAAGACTAAATAATCGCTTGTCCATTTCTGTTAATTTATTATTGAGATAATCAACTTCAAAATCTGTTTTCTTTTTAGTCACTTTTAGCATTCCAACAACATCTTCTGTTTGTGATGCTTCAATTCTATTAACTGTACCTTCTACTCTTTTTAAACGTTCATTCATTTCTTCAATGTTTGATTGCATTTTAACTAATATTTCAAAAATTTTTTCTTCCATCATCCGCTCACCATCCTACTCTTTATTATAAAATAATTTATAGATTTTTACTACTTTTCTTTTTTCTAAGAGTAATACGCAATAATGGTCTATTGCTCAGAAGTCAATTTACACTTCGTTTTCTCTTATAAAAATATTATGTTACAACTGATAGTAAAGGTAAGAATCGATTGAAAAACATTACTCTCTATTGCTATATGCTTGATCAATATAAGGGATTATTTTCTCTAGTTTATCATCCCAGTCTAATCTAAAAAAAACTTCATGGAGCTTATCTGTCATTTGATTTTCATTTCTACTGTATTTTTTTCCTAATAAGTCATCTATTTTGATTGTAGAGTAATTCCGTATTTAGTATCTTTTTGGCCAGTGTGTAAAATTAGGTAGGTAAACCTCTAATTACACTTAAAGTAGCAAACTAATCTTTTATTTTCTTATATCCGATTGTATAAACCTTTTCCGCTTGGTGTCTATGTACTCCTGGTTTATTAGCTATATAAGTATCAATTACCAAGCCTTTAAATTCTTCCTTTTTAAAGGCATCATATAAACTGCTAATAGTAGGCAATCTATTCATCTCCGTTCATAAAAAATAATAATTGTTTTGATTAAGTGACTTGCTGTCGACTTTCCCTAATCTGATACAGATAGTATACATTACGCTATCAAATGCTTTTTGGGCCCATGTAACATCTTCTTTATCATATAATACTTTCTTAAAAAGTCAGCATCCGGAATTAGTCTCTACCTGCAGAAGTACTCCTTATATTCCATTAATCTATCTTTGGCATAATCCCAAATTATATCCATCCCATTATTAACTTCAAATACTTTGCCATGCGAATTGTGATTATCCATTTTCATCGAATTAAAATTTCCACGAAAATCCCTAACGTAAGTTGAACGGTGATTTACTTCATCACTACATCTTCTCTTTAGTATTTCTAAAGGTACAGAACCTATTTCTCTCTCAATTTGAAAATAAGAACGTACTATTTTATGATTATATTGATCAGGTTTTACAGCCCACTTTGGCTTTTCCTTTCTCCGCAATCATACCCTCATTAACTTTGCTACTTTTAGCTATTTCATGATTTTTATATTTCTGTGAAGCAGCTGAAAAACTACTAGTTATGTAATCCATCATAAATCTTTCAATTACCTCATTACATTCTTCTTTATTAACCATTAAAGCTAGTTTGAAATTTTTAACTATATCTTCCTTAATATTAATCTCAAATATTTTACTCATACTTGTCCCCTCACTTTATAAATATAATTAGTTTTTGGGACAGAGGGACAGGTTCACTGTCCCAGTTTTAATAAAAGCTTGGGACAAGGTACCTGTGATCTGTACCCCTTGTCCCGTCTTATTTTTTAATCAAATATCTCTTACCAATTGGTGGATATACTTGGTAGAGATCAATGATTTGCCAGAAGTTGTTTTTCTCTAATGCCACTTCAGCATCGAAAATAAAACCTTCTTCCATCTGCTCACATTCTCTATCCATTAAAGCAACAGTAAATTGCTTACCACTTGAGGTAAGTTCAGTTACGACCAAGTTATTATTAATAATTTGATCGATTTGAAAAACCCGGTGAACTGATCGATAGTTATCTTTTAGTTTATGAAAGTTGTCGTTTTTATTATGTTTTGAAAGCAGCTCTTTATATTCATAAGGGATGATTGAGTTCTTTATATCAATACATTTAAGAAGTTGCTTTTCACAGGTCTGGAATATCTTTGTGACATCGTTACTGACTTTAATTTTATATTTTTCGTCAAGAGCTTTCGTGAAAGCTTTTAAAACACTTGAAATATCTTTTATTTGAGTTCTACTCATATTATTAAATAGACCTATATAGCGGATAGAAATTAGATATTCCCACACTGAGTAATTGAAATCGTCCCAGCTTTTTGCCGTTATATGCTCGAGCACTTCACGTAAATCATATAAGCTTAATGTGTATTTTCGAACTGTAGCTTCACCTTTACCGATCGTTTTGTCTTTATAAAACTCCAGTATATCTAGTGTATAGAATTTGTCTACCGTTTCTGGTGTAAAACCCAATTGCTCTAAAAATGGAATGTCTTCTTTTTGAACAACACCCCTATTATCAGATGAAGCTTCTGTAATTTTAGTTTTACGATTTTCCCCACCTGTAACAAATTTGGATAATGGTAAGCCTAATTCCTTTCGAACCGTGTTAAAATCAGCGGTAATTTCTACTTTACCAAATTGCGAAACTGTATTTTTATAAACACTATATTCCGATTGTTGTAACCAAACTTCAGCTTTGCGTTCATTGCCTTCTTCTACTAACTGCCGAATCGAGCGATCGTTAAACATTGGAATTGCTGCATCCAAATCAAGTAATAAACTATTTTGAACATACATCGCAAAGTACTGTGGAATGTTTTTATCCATTGAGAGAACAAAATTGTGAAACTCTGCTGCAAATGGGATTTGTAACGTTTTCACTTCATTTTTCAGTAGGATAACGTCCAATTTAGTTTCGATCGTTTTCCTGAACTCATTAAGCTTGTCTTCCTTTAGCGTATTGAATGTTAAAGTAGTAGCTTTAAGAGAAAAACTTCCATAACTTGTCCCTACATAGATAGGTTGATCAATTTCACTATCTCGGTACTCATTCATGTTACCAACCCAACTAAATAGCTTCTCATCCCCGTTTGCTTCGTATTCTCCATATTGTTGTGTTAGAAACGTAAGTGCCGCAAGTTTATCGACAACCTCATACTGAACAACGTACTCTTTTATCGTTTTTTCTTTCTTTGGACCTTCTATGTTACTTTTAGTTAATAATTCTGCTAAAATTTCAGGAAAGTAGTTCATCATAACTTCATGGCTACTTAATTTTGTACGATCAACTAGTTTACTAATCATTTTTGCAGCTTGATCAATCCGCTCGGGATCTACCATTACTCTTACACCGTTAAAATAATAGTTATGATCAAACATCTCTAATAGTCCCAATGTCCCGTACCATGGGATAGGATCTGCAACAACTTCTTTTTTATTACAAACTGAAAATGTTTCGTTTGTGAATAGATCTTTAAAAATGACATGTTCTTTAGAAATCTCTACAGCTTGGACTAATTTTGGTTTAAGCTGCATCCACGTTTCAATCATTGCTTTTTCAGCAACAGTTAAACTAGTAACATTCTCCTTATAAAACCACTCTACACCTCGTAGACTGTTTTCGTATTGATGAAAAAAGTATAGCCAAAATCTTGAAAATGGATTTCTGAGTTTTTTTTCAACTTTCCGACTAGACCTATCATTAAATTGGAACTCAAGTTGCATTAAATCTTGAGTTGAGAGTTTCGAACGAATAAATCGATCTAGTTTTTCAACTAAACTTTGTTTTTGTTGAAAAAACCTCTCCTCTTTTACTTCGCTAAATTGAATGACATTTTGTTTATTGAGGCAACATTTTTTATACTTTTTGCCACTACCACAAGAACATAGGGCATTACGATTGTTGTTCATTTCTATTCCTACCCCTTTATACTCAATTACTAAATCTTATTTTATACTTATTCACCAAAATTACCAAGTATAAATAAGGTGCCTGACCTCCAGCTGGGTAAAGCATTACCGCACTGGGGGTCAGGCACCATTTTCTTAACCTTTCATTCAGGCCAACAGTTATAGCATTTCTCAGCTTGTAAACCTCCATTTTCTAAATCTAAGTCAAGAGTAAAAAAATATTTTTTATCACTATTAGATTCTCTCTCTCTAAACTTTGCGAGATTAACATCATTACAATTCGACTTATGGACAAGTGTTCGAATTGAATCTTTAACAATAATGTAACTAGTTCTCCACTTATGGTATTGAAATTCATCTTCTGTAGTTACCTCGATCATTTAAATTCCCCCTAATTGGATTAACATCCGCTACTAAGTAACTAGTCTCATCCCCTGCCATTTTTCATAATTTCTATTCGTTATAGCTGCCTCTTAAGCTGTTAATGAAAAAGACAAAACCGAAAGCAAAGATCTGCTGATATCTTCATAATATAGGTTTTAACATTACTATTGATTAAAACGGGTTTGAGTTTAGCAGATTACTGTTTAATTCTACAAATATGATATGTATTCCTGTTGATAATCTGACTTATCTGAATTTTTTAATTTTCAAAGAACACTTAAAGTAAATACCTAATGTGTCCTCTAGAAATGAACATATCTATTCATGTGTCCACGAAGGGTGTCAGGCACCTAAGGTTATTTTCGCTAAGGTGCATTTTTATTTTTTTTCGGATTTTATGGCTTTTTGAACAAGCTCCATATCAGGCGAACTAATCGACTGATTTGCCCACGAGTGGTGCCAGTCAGCTACAACTATTTCTTGATCAACATTATTTGTTTAACGGTAAGTTTATCTCTACTTTGGTTCCACAGTTTTGGTCACTTGTAAAATCTATAGTTCCCTTGTGTTCTTGAATAATTTTAATAGTTGTCATTAAACCAAGGCCAGTTCCTTTTTCCTTCGTTGTATAAAAAGGTGTCCCTAAATTATCCAAAAACTCTTTAGGAATTCCTACCCCTTGATCAATTACTCTTATGTTTATCGTGTGATCGTTTAAAAGTTGCGCATTCACACTGACTTTACCGCCATTTGGCATTGCTTCAATTGCATTTTTTATTAGATTAATAAAAACTTGTTTCAGTTGATTTGGGGCACATTTTATTTTTGGCAAAGGCATAATTTCTTTTTGAATTTCCACCTTGTAGATTAAAGCTTGTGAGCCTAAAAGAATAATTACGTCCTCAATAATTTTAGAAATGTCTCTAAATTTAAAGTCTTTTGCTTGAGGTTTAGCTAAAACTAGCAATTCTCCTGTAATCATTTCGATTCTACCAAGCTCATCTTCCAAAATATCAAAATAAAACTCATCTTTGTCAGAATTTATCTCTTTAATCAATTGTAAAAAACCTTTTATTGAGGTAAGGGGATTTCTAATCTCATGTGCAATTGATGCTGCTAGCTCCCCTACAGCTCTCAATTTTTTTGTTTGGATGAGAACTTCTTCTGCCCTCTTAAACGTTCTAATATCTTTTGCAATTCCATATACTCCTACGATTTTGTCTTCTAGGGTTATAGGAATATTAGTTACCTTAACATCAATAATATCACCATTTTGATGAATAGCCTTTGTTTCATAGTTTTGAGTTTCACCTTGTGCCGCTTTAGAAAAAAATAGCTTAACTCGCTCTGTTTCTTCGGGAGTAACTACCTGCTCAAAGGACATTTGAAGAAAATCAGTTTCGTAATACCCTAACATTTTTTCCATTGCTAGATTAACACTTAAATAATATCCACTTAAATTGAAAGAAAAAACAGCATCTATATTATTATGAAATAGTGACTTGTAATGTTCATCAAGTTCCTTTGTGTGTCGTCTTTGTTCAGTGATATCTTGAAAATAAACAGTTAAACCAGTTATTGACGGAAAAGTTCTGATATTAAACCACGTATCTAATGGAGGATAATACATTTCAAAGAAGACAGGTTGTTGCTCTCTCATCGCTTTATGGTATTGAAAGTATAAATGATGGTCTACTGCTTGTGGAAACTGCTCCCACAAATTTTTACCTAACAAGTCTTCTTTTTTTTGTTTTAATATACGAGCAGCGGCATCATTACAATATGTAAAATTCCAATCTATGTCCAAGGAATATATTCCGTCTGTTAATCTTTCAAAATGCTCAAGATAACCACTATTAACCATTTGTTCCTCCAATCCGAGACAAGGGGACACATGTCCTACTAACACCCAATCCTCACATTTGTATTTTATGCATTACAAAAAACCAAGACAAATTTCCTGTACCTCTGTACCTAATTATACCCCACAAAAATGTATTAGACCCAAAATAAATTCTTAAAAATGACAAGGGGACAGGTAACTTGTCCTAGTCTAGAGGTAGAGGTTCTGTGTTGTGCATTGTCCTTCAGCTATGGGGGAAGAAGCTAACAAAAAGGAGCAAACTAAATGAGTTTTTGCTTTTCGTGGTTATTTTTATGTCCGTATCAATCGAAGACGTTTAATATTTTTTTATGATTGGAGGAGTTTTGCATGATTGAACGATAAAAGACGTTGCACTTGTTGCAGGTGAAAAGCTATGCAATAGTGTCTAGAATTTCATTTAATTACTATTATCTTAAATTGGCCGCCTCAAATCGAGACGGCCTATAAGGTAATTTATCGAAGCCCTTCCTCCCCTATCGTAACATTCACCAATTCATCGATAGCTCGATCAATTGCGTTGGCAAACGCTTCTGGGTCAGAAGTGGCTCTCCATCGATCTTTTCGAATTGTAGCCATGGCATTATCTACTGTTTGAATATCTACTCCGGCGTTTTTTAATAAAACTAAAGACTTCTCTAGCGAATCAATCATCCTCAATTGGCCCATAACATTGTGGTTCACGGTACAAGCCCCTTGTGCTAGTCAAAATATAACTGACAACGTCTAAAAGTTGTTCTTGTCGTTCCTGCTCATTACAATTCTCCAAATTTATCATGAGAGATTACCTCCGACGTTGATTTGATTGATTTAGGCCGTGGTTTTTGATCACTATATCCTAGTGTAATTAACAACTCAGGTGCGACGGCTTTTGGTAGATGTAAAATTTGTTGAATGGACGATTGATGAAAGGATCGTACTGGACAGGTCCCAACGCCATAGGACTGAGCGGTGAGAATAATAAAAGAAGCTACAATTCCTATGTTAACAAATCGTAACTCCTCTAATGTATCTATACCACCGCGAACAAGAGCTTCCTCCTTGTTAGAGCATAATACAATAAAGGCAGCCGGTTGTCCTGACACACCTTGTGCAAACCGTTTCATTCTCTTTATTTGTTCGCGATCTTGCACGATCACAAAATGTGATTCCTGAGCGTTGCTCCCTGAAGGACTGTGCATGATTGCCTCTTCAATTGCAGTAATTACTTCTGTCGGTAATTGACGATTTTCAAAGGAGCGTGAACTCCTTCTTGATTTAATAGCTTCTAAAACGTTCAAGATAACCCTTCCTCCTCTTTTTAAATCCAATCTTTCTATGAAATTGAAAAACCTAGTTCCTCCAACACTGTTTTCAAGTTTTTTCTAAGACTCGCAGACGGAGCAATGGTTTCCGGACGAGTACAGCGGATAAGATTTTAGGTAATAATTCTTTTTAGAAAGTAGGTGGAAATCTTGAACCGGCGGTATATTGAAGAGCAATTAAAAGCATCAAAAAAAGACTTACAGGCACTATTCGGCGTTATTAAAATAGGGATTTTTGGATCCTATGCTCGTGGTGAACAACAAGAAACAAGTGATATAGATATTCTTATTGAGTTAGGAAAGCCGATTGGGTTAGAATTTTTGGATATTAAATATTATCTTGAAGAAAAGCTCGGTATCCCTGTGGATCTAGTAACAAAGAACAGCTTAAAGCCTCAATTACGGGAAATGATTTTAGAAGAGGTTATCTACCAATGATGAGGAAATACTCACTCTATATTGACGACATATTAGAAGCTATTCGGAAGATAGAGGTATATACAGAAGGGTTAACCTTTGAGGGATTTAGTTAAGATAGAAGACAAAGGTACCGTGTATTACTACAACATTCCATTGCATTTAAGGGAAATTGGGTTCCTGACCGCCAAAGTTAAAGCTTTACTATGCTGGGGCTAAGGGACTTTTCTAATTCTCAACGTAGCAAACTCCAATAGAGTTCTTTTATAGAAACCTAAGAAGAAAACAAAGTCTGTTTCCTAACATGGGAAACAGACAAATTATCTTTATTTAAATAGTTTATCATCAACTTCTGTTGTATCTACATTCTCTCCAAATAAATCTCTAAGCTTCTGTCTGGCTTGTTTTTTAATCTCATCATCCACATATAAAGCTACTTGAACTAAAGCGAATATGACAACAGCTAGGTCATCAGCATATCCTACTCCAGCTGCTATGTCGGGTATAATATCTAGAGGTAAAATAAAGTAACCTAAAGCCCCAGTGATAATGGCTTTAACTTTTAATGGGACTTCTGGCTTTTGAAGCGTGTAATACAGTAAAAGAACGGCGTAGACCACAGAAGTACCAGCTTTTTTAGAAAACTTTTGAACCTTAGTCCAAAAATTTTCCTCTGAGAAATGCTTTTCGTGTTGGTTTATATCTTCAGCATTCAGACTTTCTGCTTCAGCTTTTAAATCAGCAACTAGTTCTTTCTCAATTTCAATTTTGTCGACTTCGTTCATATTCGATGATGATAATTCGTCAAGGTCCTTTTTCTTTTTAAATAGATTTTTCAACATGAAACCACTCCAATGGATCGTAGATTACATACTAGTTAAACGTGACATTTACCCTATAACCAATACTCTTAAAAAATTCCTTTAACGCTTTTTCTGCATTTTTCTCTGCAGTAACAAGTAAACCAATCGAGATGGCTTCTTGACGAGCTTTCTCTTGCAACTCAGCGGTCCTTTCAAACCCCTCATTTAACTTAAAATCACCACGAAAAAGCCCCCACATCGTCAAAAACTTGTATTTTATCCATAAGAAGTGATGGGGCCTGGATAAGCTTTGCACGAGGAATGGTAATATCTATTTCTTTTGTGTGATATTGTTTTCTTTAAGATAGTAACGATGGTTTCCTCAATTTCTTTCCCCACTTCCATCATCTCGGTCAACTTTTAGTTAATTTTAACATTTAGTAGTCGTGAATAAAAGGACAGGATTAGCTTATGTTGTTCACTGTGACTCCTCGAAGTTTCTTGTTTCATGAGTGCTTCTGTGAAACAATATTTTTCGGGTTGTCACAGTAAAATTAATCCTATAAAATGGGCGAATTTAATAAAGGAAAAACGGGGAATCGCCTACGTCTACGTCCGGAGGCAGAGCCAGAGCTCAAGTAGATTTCCACTTGTTGGTAACGTGGTTCAAATCAACGGTTTTAATGAGAAAAAGCCTAACCCCTCTTTATTGAGGAATTAGACTTTGAATTTTAGTAATTGCGCTAGTTGTGGAAGTAGATTTACTACTGAATAGCATGGTCGTACTATGCAGCAAATGGTTGTTCTTCTTCACCTTATACCCCTTTATTATAATAACGGGACATGAAAAGGGGTGTCAAAGCACCCCCTCTGTTCTCAATTATGCTTTTAGAGGTAACCTCATTTAATGCTTGCTTTGTTGTATATATTTTATTTTCGTCTAGATCTTAAATTTACTTATTTGGGTTTGTAAATTCTCTGCCATCTTCGATAAGTTTGATGCAGCTGCTGTTATCTCTTCAATAGAAGCAAGTTGCTCTTCAGATGCTGCAGATACATTCTGTGTCCCTGCAGCTGATTCTTCAGCAATACTTGACACAGCATGAATACTTGTTACTATGTTTTCTGTTCCTGCTACCACTTCGTTCATTGCAATAGAAACTTCATTCACCTGGCTAGTTACATTATTAATTGCTTCTTTAATATGTGTAAAAGAAGCACCAGCTGTTTTAGCGGTTATGATACCATTATCCACTTCTATTGTAGTGGAATCCATTGAAGTAGTAGCCTTATTAGTTTCTTCTTGAATTCTTGATATTAGTTGGGCAATTTTATTGGATGATTTCCCTGATTCTTCTGCCAACTTTCTTACTTCATCAGCTACTACTGCAAAACCTTTTCCATGTTCTCCTGCTCTTGCTGCTTCAATAGCAGCATTCAAGGCTAAAAGATTCGTCTGGTCTGCAATTCCTCCGATTACAGTAACGATTTCTCCTATTTCTTTAGATTGTGATTCAAGCCCTCTTATAACTTGACTTAAATTTTGAACCCTTTGTGAAATTTCATTCATCTGATTGATGGAAGATTCTATTGCTAGGCTCCCTTCTTTTGTTTTAATACCTGTTTCCTCTACTGTAAATGCCACATTTTTTGCATTGCTTGATACTTGCTCTACACTTGCGACCATTTCAGTAATTATTTCGGACACACTTTCTACTTGATTCGCTTGATTTTCAGAGCCCACAGCTAATTGTTGAATATTAGAGGTAATCTCTTCACTTGCATAGCTGCTTTGTTCAGCACTTGCAGTTAATTCTTCAGATGTTGCAGCAACTTGATCGGATGTTTCCTGTACCTCTTTAACTAATTCTCGTAAATTAATAACCATATCATTGATTGATTGAGTAAGAGTAGCAATTTCATCTTTTGATTTAATTTTGATTGCTTCACCAGATAAATCCCCAGAGGCAATCAACTTTACTCGATTCACAACTTGAATAACTGGTTTAATAATAATATTTGAAATGACGATAGCTATAGTAATACCTAAAATAATACATAAGATAGTAATGATAGTTGTAATTCTTTCTAATGACTCGCCATTTTCGATAAGCATTAAGCTATTAGCTTGAATTAATCCTTCTCTAGCATCGGCTAACTCTGAAAAACCAGCCATAATTTCTCTGGCTTGAACTGTTCCCTGACCCTTAAGAATTTGGAAGGAAATCTCTCTATTTCCTCGATCATACTCACCAAATACTTCCTCTTGAATTAGTTTTCTCCATTCTATACTTTTATCTATATAAGGTTTCGCTTTATCGGAGTTACTTAATGAAAGAATTTTATCATGAATTATTGTACTTTCTTCTGTGTAAGTATTAAACAAATCCTTATAAGATTGCTCACCATAAAGGACATACCCTCTTGCAAAGGCAATTCTTTGGCTCATATTAAATTCTAATTTTTTATCTGCGATTAGTAATTCCAGATCTACTGCGACAACTTGTTCTACTTCTTTGTTAAATGTCTTAATATTTATAAGAACATAAGAAGATAAAATTAACATTAGAACAAGAATAATAGAAAAACCTAGTAAGATTTTGTACTTAATGCTTTTCATAATTCTCTCTCCTTTCACTTTTTTTTCGAGTTGATATTAAATTATATCAAGAAATTCATAAAATCACCCAACTTCCTTTGTTAGATCCCCACAATTTTATATTATACTTTAAGAGAAGTGCGAAATTTGTCGTATTTTGTCGTACAACCATGAATGATGTAATTATTTTATTAAGAATTATAATAATAGGGAAGAAATCATAAGTAATAAGGGAATAATAATTATGTTGATGCTGATTAATCAACGTACAGTGTTTTCCACTACTACATATAAAACATTAAAATGATTAGTTTATTTATATACATGTATTGCGGGAAAATATAATGGCTATCGTGAGGTTTTATCATGAAATTATCGATTTCACTAAACCACTTGAAGTAAAGCTACTAAGTGATGAGGTAGGCTTGATAAAAGGACAACAAAAAATAGCAACCTTCAGTGTCTACTCCTCAAAAAATCTCTAAATGTCTTTTCCACGAGGATTTTTTGAACAATTTGTCCACGAACGGTGCCTGACACCACCAACATTAAATGCTATAGTTGTAAAAGTTAAGTGCCTAGCTCTTAACTTTTTTAATTGAGTGAATTTCACTATTACCTAAAACGAGCCATATCAAGACTAAATTAGTGCTGGAGTTGAAAATTTAGATGAATAAAAAAGACATTGCACATATTCGGAAACAATTTAAAGCAAATAACGACTTGCTTAAGATCCAAGATATTTTTACTGTTTATATTATGAAGGAAACCTCTGAAATCTATCATCATCAAAGTCAGCCTTTCGAAATGCTAGAGGAGGAGCAACAGAAATTGTTTTATATCAACTTCAAAAAAATTCTAGCTGGACAATTAGATGAGAAGCTATTTGAATTAAAGTTTCAAAAAAACGTAGATCCTAACAGCCAACTTATTTTACACCAAGGATTATTGAGCGGTGATGTGGAAGACTGGAAGGATCAAATGCTTCGGATCGTCGGAAAAACCCTATCAAGCAAGCACTACGAGATGGATATCGTCATCACCTTTATCCGTGGAAACTATTACAAACCAACCAAACGTAACAATGAACAGGCTGAGGAAAGTGATCGAGATGCTGTTTATACTCACCCGTTTATCTTATGTAGCATCAATAGCACACAAGAACCAAAGAAAGAATTGCTTTTTGATTATGTAATTAAGGAATTTAAGTACAATATTGCTGTTGACCCTATCATCAACCTAAACGCTCCAATTGGCGGATTTCTCTTTCCATGTTTTACGGATAATTCAGCAGATGTGAACCATATCCTGTATTCGGCCGGTAAAGCAAATGAGCTTGACCACAAGTTCATTGAGGAAGTCTTAAATGGCGAAGAAACGATGACAGCCAAGGATGACAAATTTATTTTTGAAGAAATCGTGAAAGAAGTGACAGGTAATCAGCTTAATACCACAACGCTTTCCAATGTATATGAAGAAATCAATCGTGTTATTGAAGAAAATGAAGAGGATGAAGCTCCTAAATTAGACGTAAAAGACGTTGAACGTGTGTTAAAACAGAGCGGCATAGAAGGTATTCATACCGAACAAATTGAATCCGCTTTTCAGAAAGTGATCGATGACGAGAAATATGAAATTAAGGCAAGCAATATCGTTCCAAAGTACACTTCTAAATCGATAAAAATCGAAACGAAGGTCGCTAATGTTTCAATTAGTCCCCAAGATTTAAGATACATTCGCCAAATTCACTTTGAGGGTAAACGTTACCTGATGATCGAAGTAGTAGAAGATACCATAATAGATGGGTTCACGATAATTCCCGAAGTTTTTGGCGAAAAAGGATAGGGACAGAGGGACAGGTTCACTGTCCCAGTTTTAATTAGAGCGTGGGACAATGTACCTGTAAACTGTACCCTATAGAGTGGACACCTTAATTAAGGGACACCCTCTATAGGGTACTTTTTATTATTGTATAATAGAGTAAAAAATTGATGATGCGGAGAGGGATAAATTGAAACCAAAGCAATTTACAGAAAGAGAAATGAATGAGCTACGAAAACACCCCTATGTTCAGTCTGTTACGTCAACACTGATCACCTATACCGATGATTTCAAGCGGATTTTTATTGCCGAAGACAGAGATGGAAAGTTACCTAGAGAGATCTTTAGAGACAATGGGTTTGATGTTGACTTATTAGGGGGTTCGAGAATACGAAAGGCTGCCTATAGGTGGCGTAAAGCCTACAAAGAACAAGGCATTGAGGGCTTAAATCGTAAACAACCAGGGCTAAAAGGAAAGAAAAAAGAAGAAACACTAGAAGAAAAGAATGCAAGATTGGAAGCACAAATTCAATTCCTTAAAGCTGAAAATGAATTACTAAAAAAGCTCGAAATGATGGAAAGGGGGCTCAAAACAGACAGGTAGTTTCCGCGGTGCAAAAGTTCGGTCTAATTCTCTCAGTCATTAAGAAGTTTAATTTAAAGCATATGGTGAGCTATTTATGTAAGATCGCAGGTGTGTCACGCTCAGGTTATTATAACTACTTTTCAAAAGCCTCTCAGGACAGACGAGAAACACGTGAGAGAGATGATCTTAAAAGCCAGAAACTTTAATAAGCGGTACAAAAAAGGTGCACGACAAATCAAGATGACGTTAGCTGGTCAATTTAATATCAACTACAACCTGAAACGTATACGTCGAATAATGAATAAGTATAAGATCATTTGCCCTATCCGAAGAGCCAATCCATACCGAAAAATCACGAAAGAAACGCAAGAGCATACTGTAGTTCCTAATCTTGTAAATCGTGAATTTAAGCAGGGCATCCCTGGCAAAGTTTTATTTACGGATATCACCTATCTCTATTACGGCAAAGGTCAAAAAGCATATTTATCAACAATCATTGACGGCTCTTCCAGTGAAGTTTTAGCTTATTACTTATCGACTAATTTAAGGATGGAATTAGCCACTGAGACACTAAATCAATTGAAGAAAAACAAGAGAGTTATATTAATCAAAAACGCTATTATTCATTCTGATCAAGGCGCTCATTACACGAGTCCAATTTTCCAGGAAAAGGTTAAAAAAATGGGGCTGATTCAGTCAATGTCACGTCGAGGAAACTGTTGGGATAATGCCCTTCAGGAGTCTTTCTTTGGCCATTTTAAAGATGAAGCAAATATTAAAGAATGCATGAACCTGGAAGAACTTAAAAAAGAAATCAGAAGTTATATGAAGCATTATAACAATACAAGATACCAATGGAATTTAAATAAAATGACCCCTGTAGGCTACAGAAGTCATTTATTAATTGCGGCTTAATGTCCCTTATCCAATTGTCCTTGACATGGGGTACAGATCACTGTCCCCTTGTCCCCATTTTTATGACCACCGATTTAGGAAGTGGTAACGTCAAATTCTCCGCTATTATTTCAGAACGATATTCCTTGATATACTTCTGAAAATCCCATTCCTGTAAAAATTTTATTGCTGAGTTTCTGCCGATTTCGATTAGCTGCAGCTTATCCTTTTGAGGTATACGAAAATCAGTGGCGCCATTGGTAATCCCTGTAATAAAAATTGTTCGAATTGCAGCCTCTTTTTCAATATAGCGCTTATCATGAGCATCAAGCATTGTCCGAACAATTGCCATTGTTTTAGATACTGGCCCCCTTATCTTGGGCAACTCGGTAGGTATCATTTTCCCTGATAAGCGGAACCCAAATGTCGGCCACCTTGGGATTCCCACTGAGTCATAAATCCAAATCGGATAGTTACTAAGTGCACCGCCGTCAATAATTGTATGCCCCTTTAATTTTTCTGGAACAAAAAAGAAAGGAATTGAACTACTCATCTTAACAGCTCGAGCAATCGGAAATGTTTTTGGGTCTACTCCGTAAAATGGCAGATCGTCAGGGAGAATCGACATTCTACTATTTGAAATATCAGTAATAATTATTTTTAGCTTATTTTCTGGCAAATCACCAAAAGTCCTCTTCCCTTTTCGTCTCAAGGCTTCCTCTAGCCATTGTTCAAAAAAGGTAAGCTTATAAATTCCGTTAGTAAATAATAGACTAAGTATTGGTCCAGCTATAGGAAGCTTCGTAAGAAGTGCTTTTTGTTCAACTTTTTCAAAAGGAAATTGTAACATTAACTCTTGTACCTCTGAAGCATTATAACCAACTGCTAACAATGCAGCTACAATAGAACCTGCAGAAGTACCAGCTAGACGCTCCCATTTATAGCCTGCTTCTTCGACCACCGATATGGCACCTACATGGGCAATCCCTTTAATTCCACCACCTTCAAAGACTCCATCAACCTTCATCAGGTAACCCCCCCCACTTAGCTATTACATTTTATAAAAATGAAGGAAGGACTATGACTAAACTATTCATTTTTAGAATAAAAATTTTGGGACAGGGGGACAGGTTCACTGTCCCAGTTTGAGCAATTTACCGGGCCACTATTCCTTAGGTTGGGTCAACGAACCTGTCCCTCCATCTTCCCTGTGGTCGAGATGTATTATAATCTAACATTTTTCACAAACTATAACAGATTATCCCTGTTCATATATTGTGTTATAATTATTTTTCAAGATTTATTGAAGGGGGTTTCCAACAAAAATGGATTTTACTTGGTTAGAATGGTTAGGGTATTTAGCTTCCCTTATTGTCCTTATTTCTTTATTAATGAGTTCAATTATTAAGCTAAGATGGATCAATTTATTAGGGTCTAGCTTGTTTTCACTATATGGGTTTTTAATAGGGGCTTTACCAGTTGGGTTAATGAACTTAGGGATCGCCATCATTAACATATACTATCTTGTGAAAATATATAGTGCCAGTGCTAAGAATGAATACTTTAAGTTACTCTCAATCGAAAGGGATTCCGAGTATTTTCATCATTTCCTAAATTTTTACAAAGAAGGACTCAAAAAGTATACAGATCCTTCTAAACTAAAAGCAAACACATACGAAGTTAGCTTTTACATTTTACGAAATATGGTGCCAGCTGGTGTGTTTTTAGGTTCTAAGTACGATGATAACACGTTAAAGGTGGAACTTGATTTTGTTATCCCAGAATATCGGGATTTTAAAACCGGTCACTTTATTTACGAAGAAAGTAAAGATTACTTCTTAGATAAAGGCTTTGACAGATTAATTAGCTATTCCTCAAACGATGGACATATTGATTACTTAAGAAAAATGGGCTTTGAGGAAAAAGAAGAAAACGGAAGCAAATATTTCGAAAAGTTTATAACAAATTAGGGACAGAGGGACAGGTTCACTGTCCCAGTTTTGTCCCATAAGACCGTCTATCACTAATTATTTTGGATCATCAATCATAATTCCCAGCCTAATTCAATATAAATGCAAACAAAAATGGCATGTGCCATCCTTGTTATACATTATTTTACTGAAAATACTGTCAATTCAGTTTACAAAGTTAATATCAATCCAAACACGCTATAATTTTTTTATAGTCCTGGAAGAATTCCAGAGAATAAACTTAAAATCAATACTGTAGTAATAGCTGTTAATCCAGCAATAAACCCTCCAAGTGTCCACGCTTTCAGTGTTTGGACGACAGTCAGTTTCCCGAAACGGTTTACCACCCAGAAACCTGAGTCGTTTGGAAGAGAAAGACCGATACCACCTGCACAAATTGCTAGACCTAAAAGTATTGGTGAAACACCTAAATCAAAAGCCATTGGCCCAAGGATACTTGACGTTGTAACAAGTGCAACGGTTGCAGACCCTAGTGAGGCACGTAGAATTTGAGAAAAGATGAAAGCTAGTAATAATACAGGAATGCTCCAGCCTTGCATAGTCGCGATTAAGTGATCGCCGATTCCACTCTTATTTATTACTGCTCCAAAAGCTCCACCTGCACCAGTAATTAAGATAATGATCCCAGCAGAGTTAATTGCTTCCGAGTAAAGTCTACTTTTTGGTATCGAAATATATGGAACAAGGATTACAATTGCAACAATTACACTTATAAGTAATGCGACGTTTTTCTCACCAATAAAACCAAAAACACTTGAAAGAGTTGTATCTGGGAAGAGCAACTTCGAAACTGTATTCGATAGAATAAGTACGATTGGAAGTGAAAGCATGAAAAAGCTTAATCCCGTACCAATTTCTTTCTTAGGTGCATCCTCTACACTAACAGCAATCTCTTCTATTGCTCCAGAATGATTCATACGTTTTCCAATAAAAGAACCATAAATATAGCCACCAACAAGTGTAGCAGGAATTGCGACTAAAATTCCATATAGGATGAATAATCCTAGTTCAGCTCCGGTATTCTCAGCTACAACTAATGGACCAGGAGTAGGAGCGATCATATTATGCGATACAATTAAGCCGACACCAAGAGCTGTAACAAACGATATAACAGAAATCCCTGTTTTCTTTGATAAGCTTTTAATTAATCCACTTAAAATAACAAATGCAGCGTCAAAAAAAACTGGGATAGAGACTGCAGTCCCTGTTAAAGCGAGACCAGCAGGAGATCTTTTAACACCAAAGACTTTTAAAACAGCTGATGCAATTTTTTCTACAGCACCTGATGCTCCGAGGAACTGTCCAAAAATGACACCTAGCCCAATAAGAATACCGACACCTGTCATTGTATTACCGAAACCTTGAGTAACGGTAGAAGCTACTTCATTTAAAGGCATACCAATTACAAGAGCAGTTGCGAAAGCTATTCCAATAAGTGATAAAAATGGTTCAACCTTTAATTTTAAAATTAAGAAAAAGAGCGCAGCCAATGCCAAAATAAAAATAACTATTAACATGTTTCCTGTAATCATCGCTGATTACCCCCTTTGTATTCTAAATATTTTATAAAAAGAATAGTCCTATTCGTTTTGAAGTGGGTCTATTCTAATTAGAAAGACCCCTATTTACTTTCTAATGTTACGACAACATCCCTTAATGTTGTAATTGCTCCAACATTCCCCGGAAAAATTACGTATGGAATATGAGGGAACGTGCTCTCTTCACCAGTTTTCCACACTGGAATTCCTGGTGCAATTTGGCCAGCAACAGTTGCCCGTTTGACACACAACCCTTTCGTTCCTACATCACTCGAGGTTATACCACCTTTTGCAATCAAATAATTTGGTCTAACTGAAAAATTGCGAACAATACTTGTAACTGCGTCTGATATTTCAACCGAAAGCTTTAGTTCTTGTTCCTCCATTCCCACTCCGAGGTCAAGTCGCTCTCTTTTAGTAAAAATAACGGTCGTTATACCAGCCCCAACTTTTCTTTCTGCTTCTAAACGGACACGTTCTACTTCCGCCTTGAATGCTTCTTTATTTAACACCAAATGCGCATCAAATTCGATAAAATGTAAGGATGACAACGTTTTCAGTTCGTTTAATTGATCTGTTGTCTTTTGAACATGAGATCCAACAATAATTAGTCCCCCGTTGTCATTTCCCTCACTTATTAATTCTTCTCTCGATAATAATGGACGAGATGAAATGTCACCTACCACTTTTGTAAATGCTGCTGCAGTCCGGAAAATAAACCTCTTGCCTTTTAGAATTGCATGAAGCAGTGCTGTTGTAAAAATTCTTACATCTGCTTCTTCTATAGCATTCACAACAACCTTTCCAAAATTATTTACTTGAAGCAGTTGCCTAACAATCTCTTCATAATCTAAGCTTCGAAGCGTTGTCAACGAAATATAGGTCACATCTTCTTTTCGATAAGTCCCTTTCGTTTTCTCCTCAATCCATTCCCCCAAATGGCTTTTGGAGTATCCAAACGTTCTGTCCTTAGCAAATTCAGTGTTTCCTGCAGGGACAAGCACGTCACCCTGCTGTACAAAATGAGTATTGTCAACGGTTAGCCTTCCACCTTCTTTAAAAAATGGAAGAATAACTTCTCCGTCTACTTTACTACCGCTGTTTTCTTCTATCGTACTGCGAAGAACCTCAGTTTCCAGTGGATAGTGTCCTCTAAGAGTAGAGTCTCCACGACTGATAATAAGATAAGGCTTTCCAAGCTTAGCAGAAATATTCTCCACTCTCTGAGCAATATCGCGGTGAACTTGTTCCGTCTCTTTTGAGGTAAAAGCTCTAGAATTTGTTAAAATAAAAAACATTTGTCCTTCTTCACGAAAGCCTTGTTCAATTGTATCTTCGTCCCAATCTGTATAAACAGAAATACCATGTACAGTTTGAACACCTGTTGGATCATCATCTAGAACGATAATTTTATGAGTAAACGATGACCTGACAGCATTCCAGTTATTTTGCACCTTTCTCTCGTCAATTGGCAGAAAGGAATGAATAATTTCATTTGCTAAGTAGACTGTCTTCATTCTCTACACCCTTTACTTCAAAATTTGCAAGCTTCTCGTAAAACTGAATTAACCCTCCATGATCATCTGAAGCTTTTCCTTCAGCCATTAGAGAATGGAACATTTCTAATACCTGGCTTGTAAGGGGAAGAGGAACACCAATTGAATTTGCAGTTTCCATAACATTTGTTAGGTCCTTTGCGTTAATATCGATGCGTCCTCCAGCAATAAAGTTTCTTTCAAGGATTAAAGGCACCTTGGCATCTAGTACGGCACTTCCAGCAAGTCCTCCGCGAATTGCTTCGTACATTTTTTTGATATCGATTCCTGCCTTTGAAGCTAATATAAGTGCCTCTGACATAGCAGCAATGTGAACATTAACAAGAATTTGGTTAGCAAGTTTTGCAGTTGTTCCACATCCATGGTCACCAACAAGCGTGATATCCTTACCCATACTTTGTAGGACAGATTTTACCGTTTCATAAACTGTTTCTTTACCACCAACCATAATCGCTAAAGTTCCATCAATTGCTTTAGGTTCTCCACCGCTAACAGGTGCATCAAGCATCTCCATTCCTTTATCTGCTAGAGCTTCAGCAATTTCCTTGCTCTGTACTGGTGATATGGAGCTCATATCTACAATAATCGCCCCTTCTTTCGCTCCTTCAACGACTCCGTTTTTACCTAGAACAACACTTTTTACATGTTCTCCTTTAGGCAACATTGTAAAAATGAGGTCACTATTTTCTCCTACCTCACTCGGAGACAGTGCAGCCCTCGCCCCTTTTTCTACCATTTCTTCTACTGCAGATTGATTAATATCAAAGACAGTTACCTCGAAACCATTTTTTAACAGGTTAAGCGACATTGGCTTCCCCATAATGCCTAAACCAATAAATCCAAGCTTCATATGTTTTCTCCTCCTTAATAAAAGCGTTTTCATTGTTACTTGTCACCAATTGTACACATTTTTGATTATTTTGTATACAGTTTTTTAAAAAATGTATACAAAAATTTAATTTACTGAAATTAAGGCTTTTAAATCTCTATATGAAGTTCTATACTTTAAGAAAAGGGTTTCAATTTCGGAAACTGAAATATGTTGGACGAGTTGTTTTACATCTCATTCATCAATTGGAGACGATAGATATGACAAAGAAAGCACCGCAGTTGGCCTACCAGAAATCATATGAATATATCCGTGATATGATATTGAACGGAGAATTAGAGCGTGGGACAAAACTAATTGAAGAAAAATTAGCAACCGAATTAGGTGTTAGCAGGACCCCTATTCGCGAATCAATTCGAAAGCTTGAACAGGAAGGACTAATCAAACAAAAACGGGTAGTAAACCCCACTGATACTGATTTGCGTAATTATTTTCAAGTTAGGATTTTACTAGAAGGATTTGCAGCTAGACATGCTGCCATCTATATGAGTGAAGATAGTATAGAAAATCTTAAACAATGTATTGATATCGGTCGACGCGGGACACCAGAGGAAATCATGGAAGCAAATGAAAAATTTCATGACATTATAGTTAAAGGCACCAACAACCCAGTAATGGTGGATACTATTGAGCGGATGCAATCCATTATTTATTTATTTCGAAAAACCGTTGTTTACCATAATCGACCTTTCCTGATTGATGAGCACCAAGACATTTACGAAGCAATCCTCTCCCATCAGCCTGACTTGGCCGAACAACTTATGAAAAGTCACTTAGAAGTCGATCTCGACTTTTGTTTACATGTGATGAAGCAATAGGGACAGAGGGACAGGTTCACTGTCCCAATTCCAATTACTTACAAAAAGAGGGATAACATTGGAGGTTTACCCCTCAAATGCTAGTTAAAACGTCCCTCCTAGGTGGACAAATCGATTTAAATGTCCACGAAGGGTGTCAATAATAGGGGGAAATATAGTTTTTTTATCTGAATAGCGGATCCCATGTCCTCAAAATCCCTCAAAATGATACTATGACTTTAAATAAAGGAACCACTATCTTACTTTTTTTCATTTCTTGTAATCCAAATTTGACTATCATGCTGGTCTGACACCCGAACTATGCAACCTCTATAACCTTAATTCTTTTTCTAAAAAAGCGTAAAAATCAACCCATTCGTCGATTAGCTTAGATGTTGGCTTACCAAGCCCATGCCCGGCTTTCGCTTCTAATCGAAGAATAACGAGAGATTCTTGATCAGCTTTCTCTAGTAGTGTAGCCGCGAATTTTTTAGCGTGGGCTGGAACAACTCGGTCATCACTTTCAGCTGTTGCTATCAGTAATGGAGGATACTTTTGTCCTTCTTGAATATTATGCAACGGAGAGTATGCATACATAAATGGAAAGTCTTCAGCTTTTTCAGCATTACCATACTCTGGAATCCAATAGCGACCAACTGTAAACTTATGATAACGAAGCATATCAATCACCGGCACCCGACAAATGACTGCACCAAACAAATCTGGTCGCTGAACCATACAAGCTGCAACGAGTAAGCCCCCATTAGAGCCTCCCATAATTGCTAGCTTACTAGTATTTGTGTAATTTTTTTCGACTAACCATTCACCCGCAGCAATAAAATCATCAAAGACATTTTGCTTATTTCCAAGCATCCCTGCTTTGTGCCACTCTTCGCCATACTCGGAACCACCACGTAGATTTGCCACTGCATAAATGCCACCTTTTTCAAGCCAACGAAGGATCGCTGGGTTAAACGAAGGAGTAAGACTAATATTAAAGCCACCATAGCCATATAAGAGTGCAGGGTTTTCACCATTTAGCTGCAACCCTTTTTGATGGGTAATAAACATTGGCACCATCGTTCCATCTTTTGAAGGATAGAACACTTGGCTTGTTTCAAAGCCTGAAATATCAACTTCTAATTCAGTTTCTGAAAAAACGACAAGCTCATCTGTTTTTATATTATAGTGATAAACAACTGTTGGGCTTAAGAACGAAGTCATGCCAAAGTATACGTCCGAACCTGTCTTCTTTCCTGTAATTTCCGTTAAAGATCCAATCATTGATAACTGAAGTTCTTTTTTGTAAGTGCCATTGTCTTGAAAAACATGAACTTGATGATGGGCATCATGTTTATAGACGACTATAAAATGACCATCTACATTTTTCACTGTTTCGATTACATCATCTTTTTGGGCAATAACTTCTTTCCAGTTTTCTCTCTTTGGATTTTCTAAGTCAATCGCAATGACTCTCCCACGTGGCGCATCAAGGTCTGTCTGAAAATAAAAGACACTACCCTCGTTTGTAATATACGTATACTCTGCATCTTGTTCGTCGAGTAAACGGATAAAAGCATCACTAGAGTTTAGTTCCTTCACATAAAAACGATTTTCCGTTGCCGTACCAAACCAAACATGTAAGCAAATATATTGGTCGTCATCCGTAACAAACGGTGAAAACGATAGCTCCTTGTCTTCAGGCTGTTCATGAATAAGTTGATCGTCCACTTGAGCCGTTCCAAGTTTGTGAAAATACACATGATTAAAGTTACTTTCATCTTCAGTGGCTACTGTACCTGGTTTTGGGAAGCGGCTATAATAAAAGCCAGAATTGTCAGGTGACCACGATATCGGTGTGAATTTAACGTCTTGAATATGATCAGCCAGGTTTTCTCCAGTAGCAATTTCTCTCACCTTAATTTCTTGCCAATCACTTCCATGAGTTGACGTAGCATAACCTAGATATTGCCCATTACCACTTATTGAAAAATTAGTCATTGCGACAGTTCCATCTTCACTTAGTGTATTCGGGTCAATCACAACAGTTTCCACGTCGCCCAACTTTCGGTATAACGTCGCTTGATTTTTAAGGCCATCATTTTTTTGATAAAATAGCGCATCTTCCACTTTTTTAGGCACAAAGTATTTTGGATAATTCCAAAGGGCTGTTAACCTTTCACGATCCTGATCACGCGATGACGTGGTGGAAAAGTAAGCTTCACATTGTTTACCAATTTCTTTGCTCCATTCGATTGTCTCATTAGAAGTTGGGTCTTCTAACCAACGGTATGGATCTGCAACTAATGTTCCGTGAAAGTCTTCTACAATATTATCCTTCTTAATCATGATTAATCACCTCTTTTTCATTCTACACCAGTACTTCGACATGCGAAATAAAAAAACCTTTTTTGGGACAGGGGGACAGGTTCACTGTCCCAGTTCTGTTCTCTACTCCTTAAGGATGGGACAAGGGACCTGTTCACTGTCCCCCTATTTTCTACCCCTTTAGGGTGGGACAAGGGACCTCGTCCTATTTTTTCGACAGGAGTAGTTGAATTTCTTTATTTAACAACAATCATTGGTAAGTGAATCTATTAAATAAACGTTGTCCTTATCTTAAACTAGGTACGTTCACCTAGAAGCCCAGTCAATGTCACGCACAATTTGTCAACAACTATAAGAGTTTCTCGACGTCATTCAACATAAATGATATGAGCAATCCTATATACTTTTCTATAAATCTACGAACGAACAAAGTAGGAGGATCAGATGAGGAATCTTTCGTTAAATAAACCAATTGAACGTAAGTTAGACGAAGCGTATTCGAAGTGGGGCAGAAAATTAGGCTTACAACAACACCGCTACAAACGGTTGAAAAAATTACCTATACCAAATCTTGTCCCTTTTAAGTCAAACTCCCTTGAACCCCTACGACAAATTTTGTCTATGTGTAGTCAAGGAGCTTTCATTGTCACTAATTCTGAACATCCTTATTTTACTTTTAAAGCATCATCATATTCTGCATCTTTTACACAATTGAATCTAAAATCAGAATTGGAATTTTGCAAGAATGAAATGCGCTATTATCGAGTTCTAGTTATTCAACAATTTAATCTTGATCAATGGGAAAATGGGGATGCTGTGATGAAGTGGTTACAAGATCATGGTGGTAATCTCGGCTTTGAGAAATTATTTTTCCAATCTCTTTGGTCGCCAAAAGTGACTTCTCTTGCAAGATCAAACGGCCTCAAGCAGATTTATAATCCATTTGTTGAACATGTACTAGGAATTCAAGGAGGCGGAAGCTATTACTGCTCCCTCGAACAAAATTAGATGGGACAGAGGAAAGTTCTCTGTCCCTGTTTTAATTATTTATCGTGGGACAGGGGGACAGGTTCACTGTCCCAGTTTCCTCCCCCTTAGGGTGGGACAAGGTACCTGTCCCCTAGTCCCAATTTTGACAAAGCCAAGGAATTTCTTTATTGTTAATTTATGAAAAATTCTGTCAAGTGATGAATAAAGGAGAATGATTGATGAGTTTAATCACACGTAAAGAAGTCCCTTTAGAAGAAACTTGGAATCTAGCTGATATTTTTTCTTCAGATGAAGAATGGGAAAAGTCCTATAGTAAAGTTGAACTTGAATTAGATGAAATATTACAAAAAGCTATTCACTTAGACTCTGCAAAAACTACCCTTGAGTGGCTTGAGAGATATGACCGCCTAATGGAAAATTTCAATCGAACATCTAGCTATGCATTCTATAAATATTCGGAAGATGGAACCGATCCAGAAAATCAAACGATGGTCGGTCGCTCACAAACGCTAGGAAAAAAATCCTTAAATGTGAGCACGAACATCGTAAATCAGCTTTTACAACTACCCAAAGAAAAGCTTACAAAATACATAGAGGTAGAAAAAGGATTACTAACCTATCACCGTTTTTTAGAAAAAATTGAAGACTTACGAGATCATTCTTTACCAATGGAGATTGAGGATCTATTAGCTTCTTTAAATCATGCGTTAAGTACACCTAATTCCATCTATTTAACAGTTACTGCTTCTGACTTAAAATTTGAACCAGTGAAGGATAAGTCTGGTAAGGAAGTACCTGTTTCTCTATTTATGTATATGACCCAGGTTGAAACTTCGCCTGATACTGTATTACGAAGAAATGCGTATCAGTCATTATCGGATGGTTTAGAAAAATACCAGCATGGCTTAGCACAAACGTTAGCTAGCGAAATTAATAAAAATGTAACGATCGCAAAGCTACGTAACTACCCGACGACGATGGATTATCTCCTTCAATACTCGTCGCCAGCGGCAAATCACTTTTATGCAGGAGACGGTGTTTCTACCACCTTTTTTGAAGAAGTTCTTGATACTTTTCAACAAGAGCTTTCTCCACATATGCAAAGGTATGCCAGGCTACGAAAGCGTCAATTAGGTTTAGAAAAACTGCTTTTCTCTGATGTGAAAGCACCATTAGATCCTGAATTTGATCCCCCAATCAGCTATGAAGAGGCTGGTGAAATCATCGTCGAAGCTGTTGGCGTTCTTGGCACTGAATACCAAGACCAAATGCGCAAGGTGTTTACTGACCGCTGGGTTTATAGAGGAGATAATGTCGGGCGCAGAATGATTGCTTTCGGCGGTGGTGTTCACGGGGTTCATGGCTACTCCTTTTATCCTTGGGGTGGTAATTTATTCGATATGCTTCTTCTCGGACACGAACTTGGTCACGCGTTGCATTTCACCCTTTCATCTGAAAATCAAAAGATCATTAATAATGGCCAATCGTTACTGTTTGTCGAGGCACCGTCAACATTAGTTGAACATCTGATTGTCAATTACCTTAAAGAAAACCGAGATGATCCAAGATTACATCGTTGGTTAAACATGTATTCGATGATGAGCTACCATCATAATTGTGTTACTCATATTTTAGAGGCTGAATTGCTCAGAAGACTCTATAAAATGGCAGATCAAAAAATTCCGTTATCGACAAATTTAATTAGTAATACAAAAGGTGCCATATTAGCTGAATTTTGGGGCGACACTGTCGATTTGGATGAAGGCGCAAAGTTAACTTGGATGCGTCAACCCCATTATTATATGGGTCTTTATCCTTTCACCTATTCCATTGGTACCTCTGCCTCAACCGTAATCGCCGATAGGATCAAAAAAGAAGGAAGCACGGTTGCTGAAAAATGGACAAATGTCCTTAAACTAGGCGGATCAATGAGCGGTCTTGACCTCTATCAAGCGGCTGGACTCGACATGTCAAACATGGTCGTCATCAAACATGCCATTGCCCATATCGGTAGGATTGTTGATGAATTAGAAGAAAGCTTTTAGTTAAAAGACACGTTTTTCTGCTTTGTTTATGAAGCAAAGCGGAAAAACGTCCTTAAACTTTTTGATTACCCACGAAGAATAAAGTCCCGTACTTTCCCTCTCATCTAACCCATTTGGCTCTTATGTACTTTACTTACACTGTGCAACTCATCCGCTATCCTTTTGTTTCAAAAGCAAATCATATTTTTTGAGCAGTACTAGGCACCATCACTTCGCATAAATAACCTAGATATGCACAACCTTATACTAGGAGGTGTTTAAATATTGCTTAAAAAACCAAAGATTTCTTCTTATTTTCTAGTAGGAACAACTATTACTGGATTGGTACTTTTACCATTTGCAATTATCAAACGACCACTAAAGGATTGGATCATCGTTTTTATAGTAAGCGTATTAGAAAATTATTTTGCAGATCAATACCTAGTATCAAGAGGCTATTTAAAATACAAGAAAAAATTAGTTCCACGTATAAAAGTGCACTTACCGTTTGACTTTGTCCATTACCCTCTCATATTGCTTTATTATAATCAATGGACATTAAATAGTAAGCCAACCGGTTTCATTTTAAAAATATTCCCCTTCGTTATTCCGTTAATTTTCATCGAGACGATTGCCGCAAAGTACACAAAGCTTATTACCTGGAAAAAGGGTTGGAGTTGGTCTCATTCATTTATAACTGTCATATTAAAGATGTTACTATGTAGAGGTATCATCGCTGTGATACGAACGATGAACACTGGAAAGTTATCTTTGAAATAATGAAAAGGGCTATGAGCTATACTGATTACTGCGTTTTGCAAAACGACAGACAATTGAACTCCTTATCTTGTGCTGCTCGTTGGAACAAAAGTACCTACTTGAGTGCCCCGAAGACACCTCCTCTCCATATAGAAAAAGAAGATGGCCAAACAGTCGCCATCTTCTTTTCTATATTTCATTGCCTTGTGCGTCATACTTGTCCGTACCGAGTGGACTTTTCAAGTGATTTGTCCACGAACGGTGTCAGACACCAATGAAAGTTCACTTTCACCAACATGGATGTAAATATGATTGGCACGAATTTTCAAATCGAAGAAAGTGAACTTTCCTGTAGTTACTATTTACAGGGTAGACACCAATCTCATTTCAATTACACAATTAACGAACTGAATATCCAATATGCAACCATCATCGACTGAACAAAAAATAGCGTTCCCCAGAAAAACGCTGGAATAAATGTACTCTTTGCTAGGCTTGTAGCATCCCCTGCTTGCCTTTTGTCCCGAAAACTTAACAAACAAATAATAAACGCAGAACGTATCGATTCGACTAGTAGTAACGCAGCTAAAAATTGCACAAAGATTTCGATCGCTCCACTATGTCCTATGTACACAAAAAGCAGACACAAGCCGATAAATGATGTTAACCAAAATAAGCCGTAAAGGTTTCTGACCCAAAGAACTAAATTCATCACCGAAACTCCAATAAACCCATACAACAAGTTCAGGTGCATTCCCTCGCCAATCAGATAAAAGCATCCATAGGCGACGAGAGGTGAGAATGTATAACCTGCGTAAGAGATTAATACTCTGCTGATCCAGCTCCCTGATGCAGTGATAATTTGCCCTTCTGTATTTGGGAATAATGAGATTTTCACAACTCGTCCCTTAAACAATAAACAAACGATCGCATGCCCCATTTCATGGAACATCGTATTTAGCGCTGCAAAGTACAAATTCAATCTAGGTATATGTAAAATGAAAAATACGAACAAAAAATAAAGAAGCCATTGACTAAGCAATCCATCACCCTCAAAGAAATGTTCTCTCTTCTTTTTTACCATTTTTTCTTATTAATAGACAGGCAGTAGTCTTTCTGGACTGAAGGTCATACATAACACAGCTATTGATCCTCTGATAATGCTACTGTGACAGCACTTGCTGCTACTTTTTTGTCTCCTCGACGCGGACTATTTCAACTATTTGTCCACGAAGGGTGTCAGACACCAATGAAAGTTCACTTTCACCAACATAGATGTAAATATGATTGGCACAAATTTTCAAATCGAAGAAAGTGAACTTTCCTGTAGTTACTATTTACAGGGTAGACACCTAAAGTGTGGAGGGCGCATATACTTTTTTTATACATCATTAGCCTCTGAAATTGTAGACTACTACCATCACAGGCTTTGCGGTTTTGATATGAATTAAAGGAGAGATGAACGTGCAAACCTTTCAACAACAAACAACGGTAAGCATACCGTTTCCTACAAGGTGGGGAATTCTTGGTGATATTGCAGGGAGACCATTGATAAGAGGATTTTTAACCATCGACTCTATTACGAATGGCAATTTAACAGGAACCGTTAACTTTCGGGGAGTCCCACTACCAATAACCGGGATTTGGAATGAGTCTACTAATCAAATAACCTTCGACTCACCTTACGCTACATTTTCTGGTCAGTTATCAATATTTGATGAGACAGTCATAAGTCTTCGTCGTTTCATACTAACTGGGAACTTTTTAATGAAGCCCCCATCTCTACAAGCGGGCGAATTTGGAACTTGGGTTGCTTTAACAGATACTATTCGCACTGGCCCTCCCCAATACACGAGCACCGTCCCTACTGCTGCACTTTTCATTTTATCTGATTTACTTTACGGAACTTCACAGACATTTAGATAGAACTGATTTTCAAACACTGTACGTGGACTTTTTTGCTTATTTGTCCATAAACGCTTCAGACACCAATGGAAGTTCACTTTCACCAATATGAATGTAAATATGATTGGCACAAATTTTTAATCGAAGAAAGTGAACTTTCCTTCAGGCTAGACACCAAAGGGGGACTGTCCCCTAGTCCCAGAGCTTCCCTTGAGTATATAGCACCGTAGAAAGCTTCATTACAGAATGAATGTAGCAGTTTTGCCGTAGTGGGAACGGGTCACCGAAAAATTGGGGGAGAATCATTTCCATTGTATTTTGCATTTTATCAAATAATAGCTTGTATACTTCTTCCTCCGTGTAAAATTGCGTTTCTCGACCTTGCAACCACTCTAGATAAGAGACGATAACCCCACCAGCATTCGCCAAAATATCAGGAATGATAATGACGCCTTTGTCACTTAAAAATTTATCAGCTTCTTTTGTAACTGGGGCATTGGCCCCTTCCACAATCATTTTCGCTTTTATTTGTTCCATATTATTTTGATGAATTTGGTCCTCTAAAGCAGCTAACAATAGGACATCAACATCAAGAGTCAGAACAGCTTCTCGAGCTCGGATTTCAGCGTCCACCCCACATGTAGCTAGCTGCTCATTTGTTGTTGGTAAATCTCCTTTATTCTTTTCTGTAAAATGAATTAAAGCAGGTATATCCAAACCGCTTGGGTTAAACAGTGTAACATTTCGGTCACTAACACCTACCACTTTATTCTGGACTTTTTCACAATGGTAAGCTTCTAGCGCTGCAACTGAGCCAACATTACCAAAGCCTTGAACAGCCATAGTCAAAGGACGACCTGCATGATCTAGCAATGTTTCAGCAAAAATATTATCCGTTTTTGAAAGCAATGTCTTCTGTTCTTGCAAAAAATCATAAAGCATGTATTTGAAGGTAAAATATACTCCTTTACCTGTTGCCTCTCTTCGACCTAATGAACCACCATTTATAACACTTTTTCCAGTAAAACTACCTCGGTACGGCTCACCTGGTCGAATACTCTTATATTCTGCCATCATCCAATCCATTTCTCTTTCGCCAGAACCAACATCTGGAGCTGGAATATCCTTGTCTGGTCCTATCACCTCACTAAAATATTGAACGTATTTCTTTGCAATGAGATACAATTCTGTCACAGAATAGTCTCTTGGATTCAAGACAATACCGCCTTTTCCTCCTCCAAAAGGAACATCATGCAAAGCATTTTTAAGCGTCATTAAAGAAGCAAGGTTAATCACTTCTTCCTCATTTACCGATTCATGAAAACGAATTCCTCCTTTATAGGGACCAAGGCTGTTGTTGTGCTGAACACGGAACGAAGGCATTCTTACGACTCCCCCATCCTTTAAGGTAATTCGTAAAAATGATTTATGTACATGATTTGGTGTAGATAATATGGCAGTTAACGATGTAAACGCCTGCTTACGCATTTCACCTTGCAAATCAGGTAAAAACGTCTTATCATCCAATAAAGCATCCAAAGACGCTTGAATAATCTCTTTTGTTTGACTTGTCATGAAATTAACCTCCTTTATTTTAAATAGACTCTCGGCATTTGCCGAGCCTTGTGGCTCAAGGTTTTCTTGAACCAATTTATTTGTATCCCTCCTATTTCTAGGTGGGATTTTTACTTTAGTTTTCTTCTTCAATTGGAAATTAATTGTTGAAAAATATCATAAAAAAACTAAAAAAACACTTGACTTTTTAGTGGAACCCCAATAATCGCCGAGGAGGAATTGACTTCCTAACAATACGGTGAAATGGGGGATTTAAATGAAACCTGCGCTAATACCACATATCTCATATCAAAACTTCGTTTTAGACCAATTAAATACTCATTACTCAGGCGGTATACTGACTCTCGTACAAAAAGATTGGACTATTATCTCGAAGTTATGGATCACGGATCTTTCGTTTACCACTACGTGGCTTCATGATTCATATTCAGTTAAAGGTCCTGAGCCACGTGATCCTGCTTCCATGCTTCGCTCTTATCTTTTGTGTTTATTGACAAGTCCGACCCTGAGTATTACAGAATGGGTGAACCAACTCCATCGTGTTCCTCTTTACACGATCCTTAGCGGCTTTGAACCTGGGGATGTTCCAGGGGTCGGTACTTTTTATGACTTCTTCAGACGGCTATCAGGTTTTGAGAAGGCTAATGTAAAACCTTTTATTAAGCTCAAACGAAAAAAGAAGCAGAAGAAAAAACCGAAAAAGGGTGAAAAAGCAACTCCTAGAAACCCTGGTATTATTAGAAAATTAGTAGATCGTCATTTACGCCATGGTTCAAAACAAAAACAATTGCCGGGAGATCAATTATACGCGTTTTTTCAATCTCAATTTCTTGAGGTTTCAGCGAGATTGGGTTTGCTTGGAGATCCCCATTCCCTTGGTGTTGTTGGAGATGGGACACCTGTGGAAACAGCGAGTTACCCAAGAAGCAAACCTATTTGTGATTGTAGTGCCCAAGGACTAACGAATTGTACTCATCCTCGTCGATATTCTCAACCTGACATCGACTCAGGTTGGGATAGTTCAAGGGAGAGGTACTTCAACGGATATCATCTCTACATGATATCCACTAGCGATAGCCGATTCGACTTACCGCTATATCCACGGCTACATCCTGCTTCCCGGCATGATTCAGTCAGCCTAGTGGTTAGCTCAATTGAATTTTCGCAACGGTACACCTTGGGCACAATTGATAAAATCCTTCTCGATGCCGCACATGATGCAGAACCGATTTACGAATTACTGGACCATCATAATGTGGAACCGTTTATTGATCTTAATGTTCGAACAAAGAAAAACTTCAGTACGGAAAGTGATATTCAAATTTCTCCCATAGGCGTGCCTATTTGTCCAATCGGTAAGGAAATGAAACCCAACGGTTTTGACATATCTCAAAACCGCCAAAAGTGGCGTTGTCCACTAGCTTGCGGATCGAAAAATACATGTTCCACTCCGTGTTCTAAAGCGAAGTATGGCCGGACATTTCATACGTTTAAGCAAGATAATCTTCGTCTGTTCACTAAAACACCGAGGTCTTCTGAAAAGTGGAAACTGATTTATAAACGAAGAACTTCAGTTGAACGTTCGAACAAAAGAGAAAAAGTCGACTATCACTTAGAATCTGGGCGTCATCGCTCTACAAAAATGTGGTATGTCCGCTTATATTCAATCATGATGTGTCAACACATAGATGCTTGGTACAGTAGTCAGAAAGAGACTTTGAACATCCAAGAAATCATCTTTTCTAAGAGCGCCTAGTCATTTTTAAAAAATAGCAGCCGTAGGCTTATTTGGTATACACTTTTTTGAAAACACTATGAAAACACATCACTTTGCTGTCCTGTTAATGAAATTCCCAGTAAATTTTTTACAAATCTTCGATAAACTCATCATTTATTCCGAGAGTCTATTTAAATTTATTTTAAATAACCTTTATAAATTACTATTCTTGTTATTACCCTTAATTCTAATTATTAATCTTTGGGACAGAGGGACAGGTTCTCTGTCCCAATTCCATCTCTTACAGATCAACTATTACCTTAAAAAGGTTGACGAGGTACCTGTCCCCTCGTCCAGAAGTCCCCCACTTCAAATTTTAGGCAGAAAATTTAGTGATGAGTAGTTCACTAATCAACCTAACCCTGTTGTCCTTGCATTACTCGAAAAAATGGGCTACGATCAAAGTGAAAAGGCAAATATTAAATTTGAATTTTGACGAATGTACTGAATTTAGAATTGGATCCAGCAAGGCAAAAATTAGTTGCTGCACGTCCCACAGGTAGGTGAAAGTCTGAAATAACTTGTGTAACCACCATTCCAAAAAAAGAGCATGACAAATAAACCACCAAATAGTGATTTTTAAAAAATATTCATTTGGGGTTGATCAAGGTGCAGCTAGCACATGGTAACCATGATTTTTAGCTAGTAAAATCGCTTGTTCTACCGTGATTTCACGGGTTACTGGAAAAACATCGGATTTTATATATAATTCAGCGTTATATGCTTCTTTCTTTTTGAGAATATTGTAGATAGCTGTTAAAAGCATTCGTGCAATCGCAATAATTGCTCGTTTGTGACCACGGCGTCTTTTAAGTTTTAAGTAACGGTTTCGAATTTCTGGGTGCTTTTCACTTTTAACTACAGAGGTAGCACATTGCACTAAAAGTGGTTTTATGTAACATCCAGCTCTCGAAATTCTTACTGACTTTTTCTTACCGGCACTCTCATTATTTGTGGGTGTAAGTCCTGCCCAGGAGCACAGATGCTTAGCTGTCAGAAACACGTCCATATTGACACCTATTTCAGATACCACGGCAATGGCAGAAAAGATGTTTTTAAAAGACGGAACAGTTAAGATTAAATTGATTTCTTCTGTGTAGGACGCGGCAAGAGAAAGAATAATTTTTTCTAGGTCAGCTTTACGCGACCCAAGGTCTTCATAATGTTGTTTAATGACCTTTAATTTTTCAGCCTGTTCAGGAGTTATGTATCCATCAATAGCGAGCTCCAATTCAGGAAGTTTATGTTTCATGGAGCCATGAACTAAAGGTTCTAAATCAAACGAAGTGTCTAATGGATTGTGTAATAACTTTTCAATAATGTTCATGGAGCTTTTGCCGAAGGTATCCGAAACAATATTGCTTAGTTGAATGTTAGACACGGTTAAACTGTTTTGAAGACGATTTTTCTCACTAGACATAAAATTAGTGAGCTTGAAGCGATAACGCATAAGGTCACGAAGTTGCCTAATCTCCAGTGGTGGCATAAAGCTTCCAGCTACAAGGTCATGCTTAAATAAATCAGCGATCCATTTTGCATCTTTTTTATCCGTCTTTTTACCACGGATTGCCTTGACGTATTTTGGATGTGCTAATGTGATGTTACAGGAATCTTCTAGTATATTAAACACAGGAATCCAGTATTTCCCGGTCGATTCCATACAAACATCTTTGCATTCATTTTCACAAAGCCATTGTGACAGCTCCATTAACCCTTTGGTATAGGTTGAAAAGCGATGGCGTTTGTAAGATGTCACGCCTTTGGCGGTAGAAGCAATACAAGCTACTACAAACGTTTTGTGGACATCAATACCACAACAAATAGGGTAAACAATTTTTAAAGCCATAGGGAAAACTCCTTTACAAGAATTGTAGGGATAGACAACATTGACTGATTGCCCAGCAATAAACGAGTAATGTTTATACAAAGATAAGTCTGCGTGCTCTAAGTCACACTTATTTGTGCTTGGAAAGGCAATCTACACATATAAATATGCGGTCACTCCACTACTGAAGCAGCCCACTCACCTCCGCGTGATTTGTAGTTAATTGGTATCCCTATGGCTCTATATTTGCCAAAATAATGCTCGAGGCAAACCTGTTTCATTACGTTTTGTGCCTTGAGCGAAGCGAAAGGAATGGATATAAATATGATTACGTTTGACAGTCAATACAAACAAGTTTTAACTAGTGCTTGTTTAAAATGTAAAGACCCTTATTTTGCTCCAGCACATCCTGTGATGGTTCATGTTGGTTGCTGCAGCTATAGTCCTGTTTTTGGTTTATTCGAAATTTATCAGATGATTAAAGCTGGGAACTCAGAATTTTTTATGGAATCGATTTATCATCACCGGTCAGCTACAATAATGCAATATGAAATCATCATTAACGCCGAGGTTAGCCCTCTTTTTTATGAACAAAAAATTAATCACCTCTCTCCAATAGAAAAGGATGACATCCGCCTTCAATATTCCGTTTGTCAATTTTTTAAGCAACAAAAGGGATGCACTCTTCCTGCAACTTATAAAAATTCAACATGTCGGTCGTTTATTTGCTTAACCGTGGAAGAACAGTTAGATGATCAAACCCAAGCAGAGTTAAAAAAATGGAATACACTTATAAAACAAGAAGTAAATGCATTTGTTGAGCAACACCGATTGGAGTTACAAAGGCGTAGCTTAAATTTGCAAACGAACGTTCAAGGCGTGGTAGATTACTTGAAATCAGAGGTTGGAAAACTCGCGTAAAAGCCATTCGTTGACCACCCTACTCGAAAGACCTTTTGTCATTGAAAAAAGGCCTAGAGATGTCTCTAAGCCTTTTTTTGAGGTTAATAGTTCTCTAGGTGAAGGTACCTGTCCCCTAGTCCCACTAGTCCCACTAGTCCCACCCATCACTCAATTTCCAATGTTATCTTTCCGAAATTCTCTCCTTTTTCCATATAAATCTGTGCTTCTGTAGCAGCTTCAAGTGGATAACATTTATCAATATATGGAGGTATCTGGTGTTCTTCAAAAAATTGAAGCATTTCTCTAAAATCTTCTGGGCTACCCATTGTCGATCCTTTTATATCTAAATGCTTAAAAAATACACGGGGAAGTATTAGATCTTTAATCGGTCCACTTGTTGCCCCAAAGTTAACGATCCGCCCTGCAGGGTTTGCTATACTGATCATATGGTTAAAGTTTTCGCCACCGACACCATCAATAATTAGATCTGCTCCACCCATGAGCTTTTTCAATTCCTTTACCCATTGATCAGACCGGTAGTTTACCCCACCTTTGGCTCCGAGTTGTTTTGCTTTTTCAAGTTTCTCATCACTACTGGATGTAACAAAAACATTGGCGCCATGAGCAACAGCGATCTGCAATGCTACCAAAGCTACCCCACTCCCAATTCCAGGAATAAGCACATTTTCCCCTTTTTTAAGATTGCCTCTATACATCAGGGCACGGAAAGCTGTTACGCCTGCTACAGGTAGTGCGGCCGCTTCTTCCCAAGATAGGTAGTCTGGTTTCGTAAAAACATTTTCAGCTGGAACAACAATATATTCAGCGTAAGTACCATCGGTTGGCATCCCTACTAATCGTTGGTCTGGTCCATGATAGGCTCTATTGTCTCCCCAATTTAAAGCGGGATTAATAACAACGGCACTTCCTACTCTAATATCCGACACTTGACCTCCAACAGCAGCAACCTCACCTGAGCCATCTGTTCCTAAAATTGATGGAAGTTTCATACCAGGGTACATCCCATAAGTAATAAACATGTCTCTCCTATTTAATGCCGCATACTTAAGTCGAACTAACACTTCATTCGCTTTTGGAGTTGGTACTTCTACGTCTTCATACCTTAATTGGTTAGGGCCACCTAATTCTCTTAAAACAATCGCTTTCATCTAATTGCCTCCTTAAATCTTATTTCGTTTGACCGAGCGTTCACTCATTTTATAATATTCTTAATTTTCACTATATTACAACTACAATTTTTTTACAACTATTTCGCAAACCGAACCTCCAGCTGCTTCGTTCATTCAATTAGGCGATTTCACAGCGACAACTCCTAATTTACTTCCATTAGTTTTGATAACAAGTTTCATATTCCTTTTTCATTAACAAGTTTTTACAAACTAACCCTCTATCATGATAAATTTCCTTTTCAACATTTAATTCAATACTTCTATTTGAACTAGGGAAATTTGGCTCTTCATTAACTATGTATAGCGTATCCTCATTTTTCCATATCATAGAAAAATTACTTTTCGCATCACTATAATATATCGTCTTAATTTTATTATCCTCATCGTTAAAGGTGATTTCTACCCACAAATTAACACCACCAGCGGCACCACCATATGTTTTATAGTGCGCGGTAGCTGTATATTTTTCTGTCGGAGAATTCACAGGCCCTTTGTAAAACTCACCATCGTCAGTATTAAAAGTAAAAAAGTATTTGCTGTATCCAACCTGTATAGAAACCAGTAAAATTCCTATAAAAGATGCAATTAACAGTTTTTTAGGAAATGCTTTCTTTTTAATAGTGAAAATAAGCAGATGAAAAGAAAAAATTAATATGACAATTATGGTAGTGAAAAGAATTAACAGACCAAATAAATTTAAATAAGAAATAATAATCATCCTTTCTATTTTGTTATAGGGCTGTTTTTGCAAAATAAGAAAAAAGCGACCATTTTCTTATACAGATTTAATAATTTTCAACATAGCTTTACCGACAGCTGTATGCCCTGCTCCGTTTATTTGATTAGTCGTACCACAAAAATATAAATCTGTATCGGGATTATACCATGCAAAAGAGCCTGTTTGCCCCCAAAATCCTACAATCTCTTTGATCGGTTTAAAAGGAGAAATAATTCTTGGAGTGAATAGCTTTTCCAAACCTATTCCAAAGTAAAAAACACTAGGTGGCGGCAAGATTAAATTCCATTTTTTTAATTTCTCTATCTTCTCTTTTGGAAAAAAATTCCGTTAAAAAATTCTTTTAAGAAAAGCATTGATTCCTCTGCGGTAGAAACAATCCCTCCCTCAGATGGTATTGATACCAAATATTTAGGTAACCATAGTTTCTTAGACTTATAGTAAAAAGGTACAGGTGCATTGTCAAAAAGATCCTTATAAACATAGGTATGGCGTAAACCGAGCTTATCGAAAAGAGATTCCTTAAATACTTCGTCAATGCTTTTTTTAGTAACGATTTCAATAATTGTACCAAGAAGCTGATAGTTTGTATCAGAATATGCCGCTTTCCTCTTCTTGCCTGGGGAAAAGTTCGGGGTAAGTTTTTTTACTGTTTGAATAGTTAATTCTAAATCCCATGATTGATCATGACCTTCTATTAAAGATGAAGCAGCCGTTTTTCCATTAGCTTGTTTATGATTCAGGTAAGCCTGAAGTGTTGGAAATCAGATGATTTATTGTGATCTCATTCGAATATTCAACACCTTTGAGCACATGAAGTCCTTCCATGTATTCACTAGGTAAATAATTGGCAATTTTATCATCCAGGTTTAATCTCCCTTCTTCTATTAGGCCCATAACAATTGCCGTCACATATAGTTTTGTGACGCTTGCGATAAAATATTGGCTATCTTTTTGCATCTCGCCAGCAGCCCCTGTCCACGAGAATGAGTGATCTCCACTTTCAACACGAAGTACTGCACTAAAAACATTCTTTTTGTTAATAATTTCTTCTAAACACTGATTGAGCAATTCTTCTTTGATTTTCATCATTAAAAATCCCCCTCAAATTTTTTAGGTTTTTTTACAAGGTTTATTTTTCATACACGATATTTACTATTACTCTAGCCCGTTACCTACCGTACTTGTATTACTCTTTTTCAAAATAAACTTTATGAAGTTTCGCTTTTTATGTATTCCTTATACCAATTTTAGCATTAAATTCCAACAGTACATCTTTAATTTTTTTCATTAAAAAACACTTATAAAAAGCGGAGCGTATTAGTTTGTGTTCATAAGTTTAAGTTAAAATTAAACATGCAAAAACCTCTGTTTTTTAAGTGACATTAACATCCCAACTCCCAACAGAAATGGCTCACCAAATCTAACCCGTTTGGTAAGCCATTTCTAATGTTATTTTGTTTGGTCAATTAGTTAAACTTAAAAGATAGTAAATTTCTAATTAGAGCAACAGTTTGAGCATTTTTCAGCTTGAAATTTTTGAATTCCATAATCTAAGTCTTCAGTAGTAAAATAACTTCCATGATTACTCAAATTCTCTCTAAAACTAGAGATTTTCACATCATGACAATTGGAACGATGTATAAATGTACGAGTTCGATCTTGAATGATAATATAACCATCTCTCCACTTATAATATTGAAATTCGTCTTCTGTAGTAAGCTCTAATATCATTTACTTCCCCTCCATTTTAAAATGTAAAAAGAGATACAATAAATAATCCTTATATTAGTTTATTATGAATAGCGAGAATTTAAAGTGATTTTTATCACACATATCCCTACTTTATCTAATTATACTAAATTTTCTGTTAATTTTGCAACTACTGATATATTTTTCTCCTGGAAATAAGATTAGCTAATGACAGTTTTTTGTAGTGGTAATTCAATTTTATTAATTAATCATCTACAAACCACTAAAAGTTGAACAATCTTTTAATTTGCTTTATTATACTTATATAACACATATGTTAATTAAGTATAGTTTGTCGTCAATTTTAATAGAGAAAAAATATCTTAAGGAGGAGGTTTAAAGTGCTAAAAACAGATCTTGGTCGATTTCGAGTTATGGGCTTATTTGAAGGCTTATCTCTTGTTATATTACTTTTCATCGCAATGCCATTAAAATATATTGCGGGTATTCCAGAGGTTGTTACGATTGTTGGCTCTCTTCATGGTTTCCTTTTCGTTACTTATTTCCTTCTTTGCATTTATACCACTTATAAAGTTCGATGGTCTTACATATGGTTCATTAGTGCGGTTGTTGTAGCATTTATACCATTTGGAAACATGATCTTAGACCACCGTATTAAACAAACATATGGTTATGGACCTGAAATAACTCTACCCCCAGCGCAGCATTAATCTCTAATGCGCTGAGGGTAGTTTTTTTATTTTAGTTGGGGCGGCATTTCAACCTACTAAACATTTTGTCCATCTCAGGTGGATTTTTGAGTGAATTTGTCCATTTGTGGTGTCTGACACCAAAAAAATGACACCCATAAAGAACATTTTTATTTTATTTCGATCACCGAAATGTTAGAATAGATTTATAGTTTGGAATATTAGGAGGAATTTAAATGACGCAACGTCCTATTACAGCAGAAGATTTATGTAAGTTTAAGTTTGTAGGAGATCCTGTAGTATCCCCTAACAAAGACAAAGTTGCCTATGTCTTAACTCATGTCGATAAAGAAAAAGATGGCTACTATTCTTATATCTATGTCACAGACTTAGATGGTAAAGGCAGACAGTTCACTTCGCATTACTCTAAAGATCAATTAGTAAAAGATGTTGCTCCTAAGTGGTCACCAGATGGAAGTACGATTGCCTTCCGTTCAAACCGTACAGGGAAAAATCAAGTTTGGCTTTTACATACTGATGGTGGTGAAGCTGTTCAATTAACAGACATAAAGCAAGGTGTTGGTGATTTCATTTGGTCTCCTGACGGTAGTCAACTTGCTGTTACAATTACTGGTGAATTAAAGCTTACTTCTGATAAGGAAGAAGAGAAAAAAGAAGAAAAAAGTGATGTTAAAGTGATTACTAGACTTCGTTATAAAGGTGACGGAGTTGGGATTTATAACGAAGACCGTAAGCATGTTTATTTATTTGACGTTGCGACAAAGTCTTATACAAAGCTTACTGAAGGCGAGTACGATTTTGGTCAGCCTCGTTTCACTCCAGATGGAAAAAACTTATTCTATATTGCAACAAAAGCAGAAGATCAAGAGTGGGGTTACCTCCCTGCGATTTGGAAATATGATCTTGCTACAAAGGAAGAAAGCCTTTTTTATCAAGCGAATGGCTATATTATGGCTCCTTCCCTATCACCAGACGGTAAATGGCTAGCAGTTGTAGGTCACGCTCGTGGTGAAAGAAGTCAAGGTAACGCCAATGTTCTCCTCTTTTCTGTAGAAACGGGTAAATTAACAAACTTAACGGAAAGCTTTGATTACACAGTAGGTAACCTTGTAGGTGTTGATGCGAAGTATGACACGGCAGAGCAACGACTAATTTGGGATGCTGCAAGCACTAGCATATACTTCAACGCAACAGTTGGCGGAGATTGCCAGTTATTTAAGGTAAACCTTGAAGGCGAAGTTTCAGCTGCCCTCTCTCCAACAGTTGCATCTGTTACTTCTTATGATATCGTAAGTGACGATCAAGCAGTTCTTGTTCTTGCGACTCCTCATTCTACAGGAGATTTAGTTACACAAGATTTGAAAAACACGAATAACGTTCGTAAGCTTACTGATTGGAATCAGGATCTGTATAACGAGGTTCATTTAAGTACTCCAGAAAACTTCCATTACAAGAGCACTGATGGTGGAGATGTTGAAGGTTGGATTTTAAAGCCTTACGGATATGAAGAAGGTAAAAAATATCCAATGATCCTGCAAATTCACGGTGGTCCAGCCACAGCATATGGAAATGGCTTGCACCACGAAATGCAATTAATGGCTGCAAAAGGTTATGTCGTACTTTACACAAATCCAAGAGGAAGCCAAGGATATGGCCACGACTTCGTAAATGCGGTGATCGGTGATTACGGTGACATGGATTATGAAGATATTATGGCTGGTGTGGATTATTCATTAGAAAACTTTAACTATATCGATCATGATCAATTATTCGTGACTGGCGGAAGCTACGGTGGCTATATGACCAATGTCATCGTCACTCGCACAGAACGTTTCAAAGCAGCTGTTACTCAACGTAGTATTTGTAACTGGCATAGCTTCTACGGAACAAGTGATATTGGCTTCTTCTTCACGGAATGGCAGCATGGCCATGCTGATTTATGGGATGATGTAGAAAAGCTATTAAAACTATCACCACTTACATTTGCTCGCAATGTCAAAACACCGACACTAATCCTGCACTCTGAACAGGACTTACGTTGTCCAATGGAGCAAGCAGAGCAATGGTATATCGCCCTTAAACGCCTAGGAGTTGATACAAAGCTAGTGCGTTTCCCAGATGAAAACCATGATCTTTCACGCTCTGGTAAACCTAAGCACCGCTTAGAGCGCTTACAGCACTTAATTGGTTGGTTTGAAGATCGTAGAAACTAAAAAACTAGAGACGGCTCTTTTCTTAAAGAGCCGTCCCTTTTTTTATTTAAAACGGTAAAAATATTACTATTAATAATAAAAATTTATTGTAAAACGATAAATTAGGGGTTATGATGTAATTAATTATGAAAAGTGAGGTGCTTTTATGAAACGGAGTTCAATTGGCTTTTTAAAAGGGACGGTCTTTCTAATAGCAGTGATAATCCTAGGCTTGTGTGTGATATGGTTGCCGGATTTAGCAACAGAAGCTGCTAGTCAAAATCCGGAATATGCTTATTTAAAAATACCCGTATTGTTAGGGGTGTATATTACGGCAATCCCATTTTATTTTGCCTTATATCAGGCGTTGAAGCTATTAACGTATATTAAAACAGATCGTGCTTTTTCTGAATTTGCAGTAGCTTCATTAAGTTATATAAAAATGTGCGCGCTTTCGATCATTTCTATTTATTCAATCGGTATGGTGATTTTATTCTTCCAACATGCCTTGCATCCGGGAGTTGCAATTATTGGGACTGTAATTATTTTTGCTACGGCAGTGATTTCATTTTTCAGCGCTGTTCTAGAAGAGTTGTTAAGAAGCGCGCTTGTTCTAAAAACAGAAAACGACTTAACTGTCTGAGGTGATATAATGGCGATTATTATAAATATTGATGTGATGCTAGCAAAGCGGAAAATGAGTGTAACCGAGCTTTCTGAAAGAGTTGGAATTACGATGGCTAATCTTTCTATTTTAAAGAACGGCAAAGCGAAGGCGGTTAGGTTTGCAACTCTAGAAGGAATTTGTAAGGCATTAGATTGCCAACCCGGTGATATTTTGGAATACCGAAATGATGAAGATAAGACGATAGGAGGAAAATCATGACATTATTTTTATTCGTTGGTGTCCTTGGGGTAATGGTTGCTTTACTTTTTAAACGATCACTGTTAAATATCGTTCCCGATGATCATTCTTGGGTCATAAAGCTTAGAAATAGACAATGGTTTTCTAATTACTTGTTGGCAGGTGCTTTCTTATTTTGCTTAAATGGGGTTCTTTTCTTCGGGACGATGTTGGTCCTTTATGTTTTCATCTATTTTTCCATCCCTTTTCTTCATTTATTTGTAATGTTGTTTGCTGTAATCATGAGCATTTTATTATGGTTAATCGTCCATAAAGCTTGGTGCGGAGTAAAACGAAATCGATGGAAACTCGGCTTCGTTGGAAGTGGATTTTATTTTGTTTTGACCTCCGTTTTCTTTTATATGTATGTGACACTAGAACCGACATATCCTGGAGATGACTTGTTTATGAAAGGAATGGGGCTTTTTCTAGCTATCATTGTCACCACGGTGGCTGGAATTACTTGTTTTGTCATTACGGGGTTGTCTCATAAAAGAGATTAATTGACTTGGCCAAGGGGTCGTTTCGAGGAAAATCTGAAGTTCTGTGCGAAAGAAGGTACTCCGAGCAGTTTGAGATTTACCCTATTAGAAGAACCCCTGTTTCTTTGTCCCCTGTAATTTAAAAAATAAAAACACCATTTAGGTGCTTTTATTCTAAGTTAGCTGTATGGTTGTAATGCATGTTCCATCATTCTCAAAAGTAGAAAACTCTGCTTGCACCATTTTTTCATCGTGCGTAATTGTAATAAGATACGTTTTATCTCTTGGTAACCATAAATCAATAAATCCATTCTTTAGCGATGTTACAGTTCCGTCCAATATGACATTGCCTTCAGTGTCTTCAATGTATATTTCAAACTCTTCTTCAACCATTTCTCCTTGACAACCTGTCAAGCTGTGATTAGTTCAAGGATGGGTTTCATTGACGTAGGGTGCAATAGAAACAAAAAACTCATCTTCAGGCAAGTCATAGACCAATTCGTTACCTTCGCTGTCGTTCACAAGAAGTTGTTGTGAAGTAATTGAAGCTCTAAGGGCATTTTTGTTACCCACACTGTAATCATGCACCAGTTCTTTAATGTTTATTTCTTCATTATCTATTTGAGTAGTATTTGTGCTTTCACCACTACAACCTATCAATCCTACCGCTGCCAAAAAAGTAACGATATAAACTTTTAATTTCATTTGGCTTCACCTCCTTCTCTCTTAAATTATACTATGTTTGTTAGTTACAAGTCTCGTAATTGACTATTATTACAAATTTTTTCAGAAACTCCTCCACAAAAAACGTTTCTTCCAAGTTACTGGAAGAAACGCATACTAATTAGCTATTTTGCTGTAAAAGGTTTTGGCTAGTTTCGTCCTTAGACATGAACCATCCTGTAACTACAATTATGAGTAGGATCGACCAGAAGATAATCTTCCACGCTACTCCCTTTGCAAAGTCAGTAGAAATCATCGCTAATTCTGGGTGAGAAAGCGCATAAACTGCTAGTTTGACACCGACCCATGCTACTACTATATAGGCAGTTGTTTCTAAACCGGGTTTTCTATCGAGAAGGTCAACAAATTTACCAGCTGCAAACCTCATGATTACTAATCCAATTATACCGCCTGCTAGAACGATCGTAAAATGACCACCATCTAGCCCACCAATTTTAGGTAGGTTTGTTGTAGGAAGTGTGGCAGCTAATGCAACAGCCACAAGAATAGCATCTACTGCGAATGCTACGTCTGCTAATTCTACTTTTAATACAGTCAACCAAAATCCAGAGCCTTTTGATTCTTTAATTTTGTTTTTGATATATCGTTTCAATACATATTTCTTAATTATGTGATAGAAAGCTATACCTAATAAGTATGCAGCACCTAACGCTTGTATTTGCCATATATGAATTAGATATGATATGAGAAATAATGATCCAAAACGAAATATAAATGCTCCGGCTAATCCATAAACAAGAGCTTTTTTTCTTTGTTCCTTTGGTAAATGCTTAACCATTGTTGCGATTACAAGTGCGTTATCTGCTGCTAAAATACCTTCTATAGCGATTAAAATTAATAAAACCCATCCATATTCTAACAACAATGCCATTTCCAATTAAAGTTTCTCCTCCAGAAATTATATAAGTTTTTTCGATTATTTTTTGAAAATACTATATTGAATAAGATTTCCACTTTGGCTAGTTTGGGTAGTAATCGAAATACTCCTCGGTGGTTGATTGATATCTAACGTAATAATCGTTACGATGTAAAGTTTAAAAGTAATTAAGAAAGTTAAAAATATAAAAAGTTTTCTTCACCTATCTATGTCCAAGTATTTCTGTGTTCTCCTTTACTAATTAAATTGTAAAACTTGTTAGAATGATGGATAAGCATAGTAGATTTAGATCGTTTTTCCCCTCCAATGTATAATAAAAAGACCTCTATCAATTAATTTGATAAAGGTCTTTAAAAAACAAACATATCCCTTTACCTAATTGGCAAAGGTCTTGCAAGCAACAATTTCGTTGCCAGTTAGGCCGGTGATGAAATATCACGTAATGACGACATAACTGTAAGCTACTCCCCTTTGGAGTCTATGAGCTCACTAGGAGCATTAGTCTGAACTCTCGAACTAATAATTTAATATTATGATACATTTGCTTCACCGTCAACTATTTTTTTGCAATAATTCTAAAATGTTCTGCGCCTAATTCTTCAATGTACGCATCCAACCCAATTGATTGGAGTAGCGCAACCATCGGCTCACCCTTAAGTGGTAAATGAATCTCAAATCTTGTTACCTCTTTTGCATTTTTTACATACTCTAATACTTCATTTTTCGGGTGTTCACCTCTTAACACATTTTCACGGACATCAATGATTGCTGTAGTACCTTGCACTTTTACATCTAACATGTTGTTGCACCACCTAGTTTTTTTATTTTAACACGCTTTATTGAAGTCTAAAAACTCGATTACTTTTACATGTTAAGAATATCAAGTAATACACTTCTAGGCAGTGACCATTATCACCAAATTGACAGGGCCGGCTAGCGTAGCGCGGTAATTGAACAAGAAAACCACCGTTTACACCTACTAATTAACCTTAAAACTGTCCACACCACATGGATTTTTAAACAAAAATGTCCACGGACGGTGTCTGACACCAACGGGAGACACCAACGTTCAATTACCTTGTTACCTTCCCAAGTCTTACATCTCTCACTCTATTCCCTGTAAATGAGAGCCCTGTAATCTCGTTTTCTCCAATTATAAATTCAACTATATATGTAAAAGTAGCTTTTGTTATGAATTTGTTTTCGTCTACTTGATACAAGATTTCCTCTCCATTTCTCGAGTGAGAGATGAACAGAGTTCCCTCTTTTTCTATAACATCATAAAATGTCCCTAGTTCTCCACTTTCAAATCTTCCTATATAAATAGAGCAATCCTCTGGCTGAAATGGTGTAAGTTTTTGTAGCGGAATGAGCTTGTCCTTTGTTTTTAGGAGACTACTCTCACCGAAATATAAGTCTAGATCTAGTTGGGTTATTCTAAAATGGTTACCAGATACATGCATCAACGGCGCATCGCCATACGGATTTTTCAGGTGAGGTTTTCCTTCTTTTAAAATGATATCAAAGGTCATTATTGATGCTGCTGAAGTAGAGAAATAGTATCCTTCCACTTCTTTGGAATTAAATTCTTTAACATACTCTTTCGGATGTTCTGCTTCTGGCAAATTATTTACATGTCCAAAAATGACATCAGCCACAGCAAACGCTGCATCTTTCATGGGGATATTTTGTGTATTTGAAAACAAGACAATATCCACATCTGCATCAGTAAAACGAAGCATCGCACTTCTGTAAGCTGCGTCTGCTCCACCATGCTCTATATATTTATGACCTTTATAGTCTCCAACAAAAAGTCCACCAGCATAACTACTTTCCGTACCATCTACTAATTTAGGATTATCTTTCATGATCTTAAGGGTCTCTTCTCTACAGATTGTAGGGGTTTTGAAATTTTCCATCCACTTTAAAAAATCGGTCGCTGTTGTGTTAAGGGACGTGGCTCCGTATGCGCCATAGTTCAATACACTATAGACAAAACGGCCGGTTCCGTCATCATAATAGGAGCTAGCCCTTTTTGGAATTACGTTCCAGTGGGTATCTTTAAAACATGTACTTTCCATACCTAGTGGTTTAAAAATCCTTTCATTGGCAAATTCATTAAGCGTTTTACCAGATAATTTTTCAACGATTTCAGCCAGTAAAGTAAAGTTAGAATTACTGTATAAAAATTCGGATTGAGCCTGAAAGTTAAGCTTTTTCTGTTTCCTAATTAAAGAAAGAGCGTCTCTTTGAGTGATTGTATCGACAATTCTAACCCCACTTAAGTCCAATAGCTCCCATTGATCTCTTATTCCGCTGACGTTGTTCATCATCTGGCGGATCGTCACTGGCTCTTCAAAGCTAATATGTTCAGAAATATAGTCTCGCACATCATGATCGATCTGTAACTGACCATCCTCTTGTAGCAATAGGACACACATAACGGTAATTTGCTTTGAAACGGAAGCAACGTGGAAAACTGTCTCGTTTTTAACCGTAACCTTATGCTCAATATTTGCATACCCAAAGTTTTTATTATAGATAAGCTTGCCATCTTTTCTAACAGCAACTTGTCCCCCAGGGCATAACCCCCCTTGCCATTTCTCAAAAATTGAATCTATATTTTGTTCAAGTTTGTTCATGTACGACACCTCCGAAATTTTATTAATATATATTTCGCCAGACGAAGGAAAAACCCTTTATTATTTCATAATTATAAAAGGTCGCACGGTTAAATTTTAAAAAAGAGACAGTCCTCTTTGTAGAAGAACCATCTCTTTCGTTATTAGGACTTAAAAAAAATTGTTAAGGATCGCTCAATTTCATTATTCACACCGGTTGCAGCTACTAATTTACCGAAAACTGTCCACACCAGGTGAATTTTTAAACAAAAATGTCCACGGATGGTGTCAGACACCCACATCTTTTGCATAAAATGGAAATAAATCAACATCCTAACCTTAGGGTGATGTCGATGAAAAAAATGCTAAATTGGCTAGGGAGACATGAAATAATAGCAGGATTTCTAGCACTATTACTACTTGGATTTATTCTCTTATCTTCCATTATGATAAATGTATTTCTGAATATCCCGATGTTTGGTAAATAGTAGAGTAATCCATTTAAAAAAGCTCCTATCCCCAGTACAAGTAAAAACTAGGGAATTAGGAGCTAATTTCATCCGCCTTACTTTTCTTTTTTTCCTAACCGAAGTGCCTGCTTCATGCCTTCTTTAAATGAAAACTTGCCATACATGATCACGCCACCTTTATAAATTCGGGCTGCTAGCATATTAATAAGAATGACACTGATAATTAATATGCTTATAATCACAATAATTTCCCATGTCGGCACTGTCGTCATTCCCATACGAAGGAATAACAATTGTGGTGTGAAAAAAGGAATATAAGACAGAACATGAATGAACGTCGTATCTGGTACGTTAAGACCAAACATAGAAACAAAAAATGCAATCATCGCAAGAAAAATTAAAGGTTGAAGTGCTTGGTTCACTTCTTCTGCGCGACTAACGAGGGCACCGAGCATGGCAGCTACTCCACCATATAATAGATAGCCCAAAACAATAAGGATTAAGGCATAACCTAATAGTGACAAATCGACCACGTCGCGCAGGATTGTGTCGAGGTAATCGGCACCACTAATTGTGTACCCAACAAAAGCGGCAACAACAATCAACAATATGTTAACTAATCCTGAAATTCCGATCCCGATAATTTTCCCAAACATTTGTGTCACTGGGTTTACACTTGATACAATCAATTCCATTACTCTTGAAGATTTTTCTGTGGCTACTTCTGTTGCAATCATTGAACCAAATAAAATGATAATCATATAAATCGCAAATACAAGAGCATAAACCATCCAATAAGATTGCATATGGCTTTCTTCTGTTCTCACTTCGCCATTTTCCGTTAATGGTAATTCGCTAAAGTAAATAGGATTGTAAATCATCGCTAGTTCTTCTTGGTTCAAGCCTAGCTCATTAGTAACAACAGTTTCTTTCATTCGTTGGACATCTGTTCTAACATGCTGTGCGATCATAAAATCAGTGCCCGCACCAAAAAACTCCGCTTCTAAATTTAATATGTCTCCCCTTAACCCAAGAACATAATCAAATTCATTGTTTTCTGCTGCTTGTTTTGCTGATTCTAGATCACCATCAGTATAGTGAACATAGTTGAACTCTCCTTCATTATAGGAAACAAGCATCTCACTTAGTTCCTCAATTCCTTCTCCTGTAACAACTGCTACAGTCGATTTTTCAGTGGTTTTATCATCTCCTGAAAAAATATCAACAATGGTTCCAATATTCATTAATGCAATCACGATGGCAGAAATAATGATGGTAGACCACAAAAATGCTTTCGATTTAAGTCTTTTTTCAGCGGTATGGCCAACGATAACCCAGAAATTACTCATCTCCATCACCTCCAACCTTATCGATGAAAATATCATGTAATGACGGCTCTTCCACTTCAAACTTACGGACAAATCCTTTTTCCATAATCTTTTGGAAAACATCTTCTGCGATCTTCTCGTTTTCCACTTTCAATGTTGCGCCGTCCTTTAATTTTTCCAATGTTAGTACACCAGGGATTGACTCGAGAAATTCTAGGTCATAATCAGCACGGATACTGATACTTTTCATCCCATAGGAACGCTTAATTTCTCTTAAACTTCCGTGCAGGACTGGTTTCCCTCGTTTTAACATAATCAGATCTTCACAAAGTTCTTCTACATTTCTCATTTGGTGACTTGAAAAAACAATCGTTGTTCCTTGTCGTTGCAGGTCAAGCACCGCTTTTTTTAACATATCTGAGTTGACTGGATCAAGACCGCTAAAAGGTTCATCTAAAATTAATAGCTCTGGTTTATGTAAAATAGAAGCCATGAATTGAATTTTTTGTTGATTCCCTTTGGACAATTCTTCTACTTTCTTATTTTCATATTCAGGAACTTGAAAGCGTTCAAGCCAGTTTCGCATTTCTTTAATAATGTCTGGCTTCTTCATTCCCTTAAGTCTCATTAAATAGATCAACTGTTCTTTTACCGTTAGTTTTGGGAATAAGCCTCGTTCCTCTGGTAAATATCCTACTAAATGAGTTCGTTTATAGGTGATGCGTTCTCCATTCCACGTAACTGATCCCTCTGTTGGATCAAGTAGGCCAAGAATCATCCGAAAAGAAGTGGTCTTCCCAGCTCCATTCGCCCCAAGCATGCCGAACATCTCTCCCTTTTCTACTTTAAGAGAGATACCATCAACAGCATAATGATTTTCAAACTTTTTTTTAATTCCGTTAATCACTAAAGTCATGTTCTTCCCCTTTCTTCTCGCAAAAGCAAGCTCTACTCACAATGATGCAAGCAGCGTTTTCATTTTCTCCACCACTAGATGACACATACTTCCCAAATATCTCAATGACTTCCACTCATGTAATACGTGTCAAAATATAAAAGGTTTCGTAGAATATAATTTTTTGATAAAAAGAGAAAAATCAATTCTTCAAATAAAATTAGTTTTCACTTGCTTGATTGACTTGACTCTTTATCAATATCAACAAACCAAGATACTATTGTCGTACTGTCTCGGACATTATTCTCCTTTATTTCGTCCAACAAATTCCACACGCTGTCCTCATTATTAAGCTTCTTAAATGGTTTAAATAGTTCAATTGGGTTGATAAAATTCACATTTGGACATTCGACAAGCCCATCAGTAGTTAGAAACAAATGAGTTCTACCCTGTCTCAGCTCTTTTGTACCTGTACTGAAACAGGGAACTTCCAACTCAAACGTGTTAACTTTGCCAATCCATTCATAAAAACTGCGATGATTTTGTTGGTATTCATTTAGGTCAGAAAGTTCTGGATGGTTTAGATGAAGGATACAGTCTCCAACTGAAAACCACCAAAGAAATTTATCTTTTCTCACTACACATAAAAACGCTGTTTCTCCTTGAACGTTTTTACAAGCCTCTTTAAAACTACTGCTTTCAAAAGTACTTAATAGTAGTTTAGAAAGACAATCAAAGGATTTTCGCGGCGAGAAGGTCAATATTTTTTTTATCTCTTCTTTAATCGAATGAATAGTAAAAATTACTAATTCAGCACTTTCAGCTGTTTGGTGTGCATCTAAAAGCACTACAAATTCATATTTTAATTCTTCATTAATCCATACAATACATCCGTCTTCGTTTTTATACTGACCTGCAGATGAATTACCACCAAATCGCCCTAATACGATATGTTTTATCTTATGGATATTTATTTCATCCACAAAATCTTCTTGGCTTCCTACCCAACTATATATCTCATCTTTGGCTACTTTACTCATATGGGTTTGTCTCTAAATACGTTTTAATTCGATTGCACAACTCCATTACTTCGCTATTTTCGCCCATCCTTGCATTTGGCGCGTCATAGACTGAAAATGGACCCCAATACTGCTCAGGTGTATTTGGATAGCGAGCGACCAAGTGCATATGAAGATGAGGAACCGAATTACCAGACACAAGGGCATAAACATGCTCAGCATCTTCAACTTCTTTCAGTGCTTTGCTTAACCTCGCCATCATCACACCAAATGCTTTTGCTTCTTCAGGATTCATTTCTGCAAGGGTCGGTACATGTCTCTTCAAATCAATCATAATATGTCCTAAATAATTGGGCTTTCCGTTATTATCAATATGACCAACATAAATATAATCGTCTTCGTAAATGGTATTTCCAGCTGTTGTTATTGTTCCATTATGTTTATCGCAAATAAAACAATTTCCTTGCATAATAAATCCCCCTTTTTTTAAAAATTAATTTGTTAATAAAAATAAAAAAATCCTCTCATCTCATAAAGAGACGACAGGATTATCCTAACGCGGTACCACTCTTCTTGGTTTGTTCTAACAAATAACTTAGAACAACCTTCTCGATTACTTCATGACGGGAGTAAGCCGTTTAGACCTATATCAGTCTAACCACTCATAGGCGAGTTGGGGAATTTATTGACTGCCTTTCACCAAACAGCAGCTCTCTGAACAATAAATGAGTCCTTACTACTCCTAATCATTGTGTTTTTCTTATGGAAAACTTTTACTTATCATACAATCACCTAAACTCCTAGTCAACCACTTCTTCTTATAGAAAAACGTCATTGCTATACTTCAAGGTGTTTGGCCTAACCTAGCATTAACCTTCCCACACCAAGTAAAGTAACCTGAGCACTTGTATGTTAAAACTAGTAGATACCATGGAAGTTTGTTATTTTTGCTGCTCCGTCTCCTCGTTGGCTAATTTATTTTTTGAGTACGAAGATAATCTAAAACAATCTCAACCCGCTCTTCAACTGTTTGCGAACCTTCAATTCTTAGTACGGGACAAGGTAATTCTGATAACCATTTTTCGTGCAAAAATTTACTTCTCACTTCCGGCCCTGCCCCGTCGTATAGAGACGCCCACTCTAAAAAAGCCTTGGAGTCCTCGTACTTACCACCACCTGGCAATACCTCATTACCATATCTATGAAACTCCCTTTGTTGTAACCTTTCAAGTCTAATTTCTAGTGGAACATATAAAAAAATAACCAAATCAAAATAAGGGATCAATGGATTACCCCAACCACATAAAGAGCCTGAAAGAATCCAATGATCATCTTTCGCAAAATCTTCTGTCAGTCTCTTAATTCTTTCGCTTATTTCTTCTGCCTCCGTATATTTTGTTTTCCAATAATAATCATCTGTATCTAATTGTACATAGCCTAGTTCATTTGATAGTGCTGCTCCAAGTGTCGATGTACCCGAACCGGAAGCACCCATAATATGTATTTTCGCCATTCTATCACCTCTCAACATTTACTCTAATAAATAGTAACTTATCTAATCAATTTTCGTCCAAACATATTTTCCGATTCAAAAAATAAAATGGTATGAGAAGTTATTAAAGAAAGGGTTGATCACATGCAAAATAATCACGATTTTCGGAAAACACAAGACGGGTCTCTAAACATAGAAACAGCAAATCAACCTTATTTATTTAATCAGTATGAAAAAAACGTAGACTCTAATTCCTATCGTGAACCGATGCGTTCGTTATTGGACTCTCTTCAAGGAGGAGGATATATTCTTTATGCCAGGCATGGGGAAGCTACAGTTGGTGTCGATCAACCGAATTTAAATTTTCAAAATTGCTATACCCAAAGAAACCTCTCGGCCAACGGAAGAAGCCAAGCCGCCATGTATGGGGACATATTTCGTCAGTTAAATATACCAGTCATGACCCCAATTCTAGCTAGTCCTTTATGTAGGGCCGTCGAAACGGCTGTTTTGGCATTTGGTCAAGATCGTGTTCAAATCGATCCTTTTTGGGCAGAAGTTCTCCGTTTAAGTTATAATATATCTCCAGCACAACAGACAAATATCTTAAACTACCTTCATTCATACTTGGAAATGCAACCATCTACAGGCACTAACAGAGTAATCATCGCCCATAGCTTCCCTGCTGGTGTTGGACTTGGTCGAATGCCGGATATGGGAACCATTATTATAAGACCCCTTGGACAAGGAAACGGTTATGAAATTGTTGATAAGTTGAGGTTGGCGGATTGGCAGAGATTAGGCGGTTAAGGATACTTTCTATGAATCTAGCTTGATTTTGAATTTTCGAGGTCCAGGAGTTCCTCTATTTGCTCAAAATCAGCTACTTTTTCATCTAATTAGGACACCTGTTCCTCTATTAGCACAAAAACACTCTAAAATAACTAATTGATAGTGCAATGGCGGAACGTCTGTCCTCTTCCTGCTCTAAATCTGTACATTTTGGAAGAATAACGGCTCTGGTGTCCTTTTGAAATTCAGCGTGCCTATCACGCCCTGAAAACCTAAAGAAGTTGACCTAGATGCCAAACGCGATCTATGGTCAACTTCTTTAGGTTTTTATAATACGGTATTTAGTATTTACCTTAAAAGAGTAAAATCTTTTCTAAGCATCCCAAATACAATACCATCTTGATACAGCCTTTAAAAAAATCCCTCTCTCGTAGCAACCCTTCTCGAATAAATCCATTTTTTCCAGAATAACTGCGTATGCTTCGTTTCCAGGTTTCACAAATGCCTCTATCCTATTTAGATTACTATCTTCAAACCCAAAACAAATCATTGCTTTTAGCGCTTCCGTCAATTTTTATCAGATTTCCTTACCTTGTATGTTTCCAACTGACAAGTAATGCCCATAAACCAATAAAAGTATGAAAGTAGATAAGCCAACGAACGTAAAAAAATAGGAGCACTATGCCTGAGATGATCGCCAAAAAAAGATAGAATAATAGCTTAAATCCGTTCCACTTCTTATACCCTCGCTTGAATGGGTTAAATAACTCGGTTGGAACATGAGTATAGACAAGTCGAACAAGTAAGATTGCCAGGCCAATCCCTAGCAGGACATGAATTCTTAATATGAAAGAATAAGAAAGCCATTTTATAGAACCGATGGGTAATAAAAGTTTGAAGACCAAGGTAAATCACTTGTCAAAGTTGGCAATTGGTTCCCTTCTTCAAAAATGTGTTCAAAATGCGGAGTTGTGAAAGAAAAATTAAGTATGTCTGAACGTATATACGAATGTTCTTGTGGTCACGTAGAAGACGGAGATGAGAATGCTGCAAAAAATATAAAGTTTGAAGGAAAAAGACTACTTTCTGAAACAAAAGTAGCCTAAAAGATTATATTGTAGAACCGCTGGTTCAGCGGGGATAGCTCGGTCAATTTGGGTGGCTAGTAAAATCACCTATTATCCGAGAAGCCCCCACTTCAAATTCTGAAAGAATTAAGTGGTGGGTAGTTCACACCGCCCTTACTTCCTCTCTTACCGTTTCTTTAACCCCTCCAAGCTCTGGGTGTATCTTTCGAATAACAGAAGGTCTGGCAAGAACAAGGGTAACACTAATTAGTAAACCGGCAGATAATAGAAGGATCCACTGACCTGGAAAGAAGTCGTAAAGGAAACCGTACAATACCATCCCTAATGGAATGAGCGCCATGGACATCGTTTCGATAATCGAAAACACTCGCCCCTTATACTCATCGTCAATAATTTTTTGCAGCATGACTTGTAACGGAGTATTTATAATCACAATCATGGTACCAAAACAAAACATGAGCACAATATAGTAAACAAATACGAGATTATAAGACATGGAACTTACTAGTGGTATTGAAACTGCTGCCATGATTATACCTATCCCTAAAATCCCTCGTTTTGATAAAAGGAACGGATACTTAACTTCTTTTCGCACTGAAAAATAAATGGACATCAGCACCATTCCTACTGAAAAGGCACCTTGAGTAAAACCAAAATGCTGCGATTCAATTTTTAGTTTTTCAATAAGGATATAAGAATAACCGACCTCGAAGGCTCCGAACAAAAAATTGACCATTAACCCTATCCACAACAAGGTTAAAATCACGGGTTGAAGTTTCAAATAACTAAAACCTAGTTTCATACTTTGCCATAAAGTTTCTTTCTGTTCACCTTCAACAACCTTTTTCTCAGCAGCAAAAAGTTTGAAGTTCATCGTCGACTCAAGGAATACAGCAATACTTGATGCTGTCATGTAAATAATTAAAAATATTGGCATTGAAACAGTACCATATAATAATCCACCAATTGCTGGACTACCAACCGCCGCAAAGGAAATGGACATTTGATTTAACGACATTGCTTTTTGAATTCTTTCTTTGTTAATTAGTGCAGTAATAGATGAGGTAAACGCAATTCCTGAAAACATCGATGTGACGGACAAGATACTTGTCGTTACATAAATAGCCGCTAAAGATAATCCAGAAGTTAGCGTAAAAACAAGCAATCCCCCAATAGTAAAGGTAGTTGCAATTTGCGCAATAATGACGATCGCTTTTTTCGAGTACCTATCTGTGATTGCTCCAGCAAATGGCGCCAGAATGGTACGTGGCAAAATGCTACAAATCAAGTTTGTCGCAAAACTCGTGGCTGATCCAGTCATTTGTAAAATATAAAAACTGATCGCAAATGTATATACTTGTGCTCCAAAAGAAGAAATAAGTTTACTAATCATAAAGGTATACAGGTGATACGTCGCTTTTTTCACTTTTGATTCATAGTTCATCATTACACCTCTTTTTCGAAAGTTTAATTTAATTAAACAAATCATATCACGCAACCACTTTCTTTTCAACAAAAAGTTTAATATAATTAAACAAATGGGCATAAGGAGTGTTTTAAATGCTAGGAGAACGAATTAAAAAATTAAGAAAACAAAAAAAGCTAACCCTTGAAGCACTGGCTGGCAACCAACTGACGAAAGGTATGCTTAGTCTAATTGAAAATAATAAAGCACAACCATCAATGGAGAGCTTATCCTATATTGCTCAACAACTTGAGGTAGAAGTGTCTGATTTATTAGAGGTTGTGAGTTCAGAAGAACTGAGAAGTATTTTAGAAAAAGCTGAGAAACTATACAATACTGAATTTGAAAAATCAAAGGACAAGCATAAACAGCTGATCGAACTTATCGAACCATTTGCCGAAAACCTTACACAAGGATACGAAGCAGCTCGAATACTTGAAATTTATAGCTACTCTCTTTTCCACGAGAAAAAACAACGCTGGGAGGCGCTTTCTGAACGTGCTGCTAAAATGTTTGACCAAATGAATATCTCAGCTAACCGTTCTTCCATAGCTATTTTCCGTACAATTAACAAATTTATTGAGCATGACTACTCCTCAGCATTAGAAATTTTCCTAACTGAGCGCCGCAATATTGAATTAAACCATGCATACATTGATCCTTTAACAAAGCTTGATCTTGATTATCATGAAGCGGTTTTATTTTATGCCGTGGGCGATTCAGAAGCAGCTACACGGATCATGGAAAATGCGCTGGAATTTTCAAAGAAAAAAAAGATTTTCTATCGCGTCGACGAATTATATCGACTTGCGGCTGCACAAGGGATGATGTCGGGAAATAATGATAAAAAGAGGTTTTATTTAGAAAAGCTCAAGCAATACGCGGAGTTTGCTGATAACTTGTCTTCGCTTCATTTTTATCAACTTCTTAATATCATGACTCTCACATCTGAGCAACGTGAGTATCAAAAAGCTCTCGAGGAAATTGACCAATTGCTTTCCGATCCAAAAACACTGGAATTTTACGGACCTTGGTTTAACCTCGAGAAAAGTAAAGCACTCTATTATTTAGGCAGCTATGAAGAAGCACTTCTACTTCTTGATAAGATGGTTCTCCCAGATGTGCATCACCCATTTGATTTATCTATTTTTTATGTAGCCGATACTTACAGAGCACTTTGCCACGTTGAGCTAGGCAATAGGAATGAGGCTGTGGCCGCAATAAAAAAAGCGGTAAGTAACTTTCATCCACTTCCTGAAACACCTTTTAAAGTATTTACACTTGATACATCTGAAAAGATCTCAGGGTAGTTGAGCTGTTGGTTGATGAATGACGGTTACTTGTCAACCGACCTTACTTCAAGTTTACTACCCAAAGTTTCAAATAAAATTTCACATTGTGTTAACCATTTTCCTAAACATCGGGCAGCCTAACAGTGTAATAAGTTTTTGATAACTGTGATAAAATTAATAAAAAACTAAATATGGAAATGAAAGGGAGAAAGCCTAATGATACGAAGAGCAAACAAAGATGACTGGAAAGGGATTTCTCGCGTCCACGTAGATTGTATGCACTCTGCATATCAAGGGGTTTTACCGGCCGCTACATTAGATAAATTCACCTATATTGATCGAGAAAAACGATGGCAAAACGACCTTCCAAATTCCATCCGTGGAGGAACAATGAATTATGTTGCTGTCGATAAAAACGGTGAGATAGTCGGGTTTGCTTTAGCGGGCACGATGAGGGATCCCCGTTTAAGAATTAAATATACAGGAGAAATTTACGGAATTTATGTTCACCCAGAAGCTCAAGGTCAAGGTTTCGGTAAAAAGTTATTTGAGTCCGTAACAGAGCATTTAGTATCACATCACCACACATCAATCGCATTGTGGACCTTCAACGAGCACTCTTCCTGCAACTTTTTCGAACATCTTGGTGGGATTAATGTGTACGAAAAAACCAACGTAATTACTGGAAAAGAATTAGAAGAGTGCGCCTATGGATGGGATGATTTACAAGATATTACCTGCAATATAGAGGTTCAAGACTAAAGCGCAAAGGACCTTATTGTGCAAAACAGGAGTATCCTTTTAAAATTAAAAGGGATACTCCTGTTTGTATTACGCGAGAGCCGGTCACTATACAAACTGAAACCTAAAGATGATATAAGGTCATCTGATCCAGACAATCTATACGCTCACGAAAAATGTCCACACCAAACGGACTTTTTATTTAATTTGTCCATTTAGGGGTCAGACCCCAATGAATGGACAAATTGCGATTTTGTGAGGTTTTGAGGACACCAGGTCAGCTATTCGTATAAAAACGCATATTTTTTACCTATTAACGTCAATTAGCGTACCTGGCGTCCGATAAAGTTGAAAATATTGCCATATTTTCAAAACAACGGGTCCAATGTCCACTTACTGAACTGCGAACTGCTTTAAAGTTAATTTACAAGGTAGACACCACCTATGGACAACATTGAATGTAGCCACTTAACCTACTCAAATAGGGCTAGCTGCTCGCTTTCACCTAACCGTTCAATTGTTTTTGGCTCGTGATCTTGAAAATAAGCATGGTGCAACCACTTTTCTTTTGTCATCACTTTCTTATTTGCATCAATAGAAGCTCTTAGGCGACAGCTATAAATGACCGGGAAGTAATCTTGGAGAAACTTCCCCTCTGCATGTGCAGTTAAGGCAATAATTTGAAAACCTAATTGTTCAGCGACGAAAAATACAGGGCTTAACACATGCTCACTAGAAGCTTTCCCGAATGGGTTATCAAGAATAACAGCTCGATGACGCTTCATATTCACTTCAAGGTGTTGTTTTTTCTCAGCAACATAATTTAAGATCCCTAAAAAAAGCGTCATATTCTTACTCCACTTTTCTCCACCAGACCATACATTACTCTGCTCCCAGGAATAAGAACGGGTTGAAACCTTGTTGTCATTTGTCACTTTACGGCAATTCACTTTCATGACTTCGTTGCTTAAGACTATTTGTAATAGCTGCTTTGATTGAAGCCACATCTCTATTTCTTTGCGTACTTTACCATCATCTGTACTACCCTCATTTGTTTTAAAACGATCAGATTCTAATTGTCCTAAAATCCACTCAATATAATCCCTAATCCTCATCTTACCAACTTCTTCTTGCCATTCAGGGATTGCAAACGAAAAGATTTGTTTCCAGTCATCTTCAACTTTTACTCTCGTTTTCTTTGGTATCTGCTTTAAGCCATCAACGACTGTTAAAAGGTGTGTATGGATTTGATTAATGTACAATTGTAAATCTTCATCGCTTTTTCGAATGTGTTCATTGGCATAATTAGATATTTTCTCAATCCGTATGATCATATTTTTCTTAAATTCATTAATATCTTGGTAAGTCTGTTTTACCTCAACACCTATAGCCGCCATTTGCTGTAATTTTATATCACTAATATGGTTGCTACAAAAATCCCTAAATTTACGTTTCGCTCGTTCTACTTCTTTTTTCTCGATTTCAACAATTTGTTTCTCACTCGTTAGTTCATCCGTCATTCGTTTGACAAAGCTTTTCCGATTATAGGAAAAATCTAGTAGTGAAGCTGAATGTAAGTCTTCTGCAACTATATCAGGGGCAAGAAAGTGATGTCCCTCGTCAAAGCGGTCTAAGCCTCGTTCCGATTCCTCTAGATTTTGTAACTCTTTTGTCAATCTTGCTAGTTCCTGATCAAGATATGCTTTTCTTTCTAGTAATTCTTCCTCTTTAGAGCCTAGCTCTTGTTTTATTTCATCCAGTGATTGGCTAAATTGATAGATTTCTTTTTGCGGAAAGTCTTTACTAAATTGTTCCAATTGCTTTTCATATTTTCCTTTTTGAGTATCTTTTTGCGAGGAATTTCGCGAAACATCATTTTCTATCTTTTTAACTCCACTACTTAAAAACATGATTTTGTCAGATAGAGTTTGTAACAGCTGTAATCCGTCCCCTGGAAATTCCCGTGTTTCATCAAGATAACTATGTTCTTTCCGGAGTTCATCCATCTCATTATTTAAACGTTCAAGTAATACTATAATACCTTTACGTTTTTCAAGAAGTTCTCCATGAGAAACGGTAATTTCTCGTATCTTAAACTCTATGTTCCGAATTTTATCTAGAATATTCTTTTTAGTATCAGTAGTATAAATCGGAGTGAATGAGTGGAGTTCTTGATACAAATCATCTCTTTTCATAAATTGTATTTCATTAGTAAGATTGTTCACTCGCTCACTTAAATGCTGCTTTTCTTCTGTAAAATGCCGAAGCTCACGTTCAACGCCTGAAAGGGCCTTCTCTACTTGTTGAAGCTGTACATTTGTTTTTTCAACCTTTTTTCTTTCATCCTCAACTTCCTTGCCATATTGGAGATAGGACATCCCTTTTTCAATCATTCCCCCAAGACCCTGCTGCTCATCTAGAAGGTTTGCTCTAGTTGTTGTTGTCATTTGAATTTTGGCGCGTATCTCATTGATTAAGGTTTTCTTCCGTTCAATCGTAGTAGAAAGATCTTCACCTTGATTGGTCACTTTGGCAAACCTTTCTCTTAGATCCGTTACTTCCTGATAAGGATATGACTCAAGAAAGCGAAGAAATAAATTTGTAACATCATGCCATAATTGCACTTCCGCTTCTTTCTGCTCCCTTAACTTTGTTAATTCTTGCGCTTGGCTAACAATTTGTTGTTGCCATTCTTTAAACGAGGAAACATCTAAGTTTTGTTTCCAAAATCGCGGGGAAATCCACGTCTCTTTAATATTGTCAACAACTGATAATGCCTCCTCGGTTGTCAGCACTGATATTGGAAACTGAAGATGTTCTGACAGTTGCTTTAACTTTTCTAACACGTGTTGTTTCGATTTATTAGTTGTCACTAATGTTACTGGCCAGAGCGGATAACTTTTCTTTTTCTCTCGTTCTTCTTCGCTAATTGTTTGTAGGTATTCTACCCCAGTTACTAAATAGTCGACCTGATTTTTTAATGCTGACAGTTGCTGTTCAAGAAAAGAATCGCTAAAAAATAGTTGCTGATTACGATGGTCATCGACAAAACGATAACCTAACCGTTCTTTGTACAATAACGTCTCTCTCTCTTTTTGAAGTTTTTCCATCTGTTCTGCTAGCCGTTTTTTGATTGTTTCTTCGTGCAAATAAACATTTTCTAAACTAGCCCATTGTGGTCGAATACTACTAAGCCGTATAATGACGTTTGTTTGAGCATTTTTTATTTCTGAAAGTTGAAATGATAACTCTTGTCGTGATTTTTCAACTTCTGAAAATTCATCTTGTAATTCTTCACGTAGTTTTTCAACTGCAATTACTTCATTAGAAAACTGTTTATTCTCTTGTTGCAAGCGAATGACTTCATCATCTAAAAATTGATAGCGCTCATTCCACTTCTGTAGTTCTACTTTTACATCTTCCTGTTCAGGGTTTGAAAGCAAGTACTGTTTGAGACCCTCCATGTCCTTTAGCCGATTTTCAATCCGTGCTTTAGCGACTAACAAAGTTTCTGCTAACTGTCTTTGTTGCTCTAGTAATTCGTCCCTACTTAAGGTTCCCTGTTCAATTTGAGCATTGATTGGATTAAGTTCAAAATTCAACTCTTGTATTTCTTTTTCAAACTTTTCAATTTCCGTTAGGAAAAATCCGAGCAATTCCTGTTTTGTTTTTTCTAATTCTTCTTGAAAATTTATCAATTCGTCGTCTTGATCAAGTAAGGAAATCTCATTGTCAACATGCTTTAAGCGGTCTTCTTGTTCTTTAGTATCACGTTTCTTATCTGCAAGTTTAATTGAATAATAATCAATTCGATGGCGGTTTAAGGCATCTTCTTTTTTCTCAAGTTCAGCTAAACTTCTGAGATAGTTTTCTTCGAGTCTGTTTAAGATCGTTTCTTCTACAAGAATATCATACGAGGATTTTTTTAAGCGTTGAATATCATCGCTTGTTTTCCACTCTTCTAACATTCCAAGACTAGCTTTATGCTCATTCTTGTAGTTATTTTTTTGTTTTATTATTTCATTCCATAGGCCTTTAGCCATTTGTTTCGTTTTTAAGTATTCTTTCTGGAGAATATCAAGCTTTTCAAACGCATCAACATAGCCTTCTAATTCAAACTGGATTTTTTTATTTTCTTCAATCGTTTCTTTAAGTTTCTTATAATTTTTAAAACTAGCGTGCTGCTTCTCAAACATATCAGCAAACATTTTTTGATCATGACCAGTGATCGAGCTTTCCACCGTAGGAATGAGAAGTCGGTCAAATAACTGATTTGTACTTTTACACTCATCAAAGAAAGCCTCGACTCCACCTTCTGAGCTATTTATTTTTACAATGCTTTCCCATTCACTCGAAATAATATGATATTGCTCTTCAAGAAACGATTTATATTCCTTAATTGTATTAAACGTGCGAGCATGAAAAGAGCGTTCTTTCATTGAACTAAAATAGTCTTGAATTTCACCTCGCTCAGCGGTACGTTTCCCATCTTTCCCTTCGCGTGTAAATGGAATTCCTTCGATACCATTGGGATCATTCGCCCCATACTCATAGACGTAGCGAAAAGAATCAAGACCGTGTTTTGTCATAAAAAGTGAAACTGCCGTCACTAAATAACGCCTGGGTTGGTCATTCGTAATCCATTCAATCGCTATGTGGGCTGGGGCGTTCTCTATAACTAATGTGCTCTTAATTTTTCGGTCCGCAAAATCAACGTGAGGTAGAATTGCTTGGATAGCCGTATGAATGAGGACAGTTTTACCACCACCATTCTCAAGTAAAATGGCACCGTTATGCCCATCAAATAGAAACAACTCGTCATTGTAGCGCTTGTTGCCTTCTTCATATTGCACGTTAATTAAGCGAATTTTACTAATTGCTGGCATCTTCTTCATCCCTTTCAAAGCCGTAAATAAATTCAAAAATCCCTTTGTTATACTCTACCTCCATAAAGAAGCGTTGAATAATTGTTTTTGCCTTTTCCGTTAAGGTGATTTCATCATTACCAATTTCTTGGATGAGTTCTTGGTCAACAAGGAACCGTTTGACGGTATCAATAAAGCTCAAACGACTAATCGTATTACCACTCTGTTTCTTCGCAGTTTCTTTAATATCATCCATATCATCCCACTTTTGAATAATGAGGCCCCAATTATAAGAAAACTCTTTTTCTAATTCTTTTAACTGTTCATCATCGTTCGTCTTTAATTGCTCAACTCGTTCTTGAATCAGGTGGATCCATTCATCAAATCGAATAAATTGTCTCGTTGGTTCTTGACTTTGATACGTATCATAGAAACTTCCGAAAAGAATAATCGTCGAAAAATATAATAAGTAAATATCGCCATTCGTTGCGCCTGTCCGTAAATAATGCTTCTTGATCCAATCATTATTCACATGAAAAGGTGACAATTTCGTCCGAGGAACTAAAAATAATTGCTCACTCGTGAGAATAATGACACAATCAACTTCCTTACTATACAAATCTAAAAGACTTCTAATTTCATCATCAGATTTATAAAGCTGAACGGCTTCTATATCTAACACCCCGTCGCGAGCAATTCGGGTATATAGTTGAAACGCTCGGATAACTTTATGCTCGGAATAGTTCATGTTCGGCTCCCTCCAAGGTGATGACCATTTCTTGTATTGAGAAACGCTCATACCTTTTAATAATTTGATTTCGTTCTTGAATTGATAGTGTACGATCTCCAAGTAACGCTAATGCCTCTGTAAAAACTGTTTTTCTTTCATCATCACTAAATTCACCTTTCGTAACAGGAGAACGCTGATGGAGAAACAGCCAAAACTCATAAAAGTATCGTTGCTTAAACAACTCTTCTTGGCTTGAAGCTTCTAAAAAAGTAAGAAACTTACTAAGGGTATCGCCCTCGCCAGCTTTTGCAGCAAGTAAATATTGTTCCATAATTTGTTTGTATTTTTCCGTTATCCATTTTGCATAACAATCATCAAATTCGACTTTTTCAACTTCAATAAAACTTTGTTCTACTTTCTCTTCACGGTCTTCCGTTATATTTTGTTCGGCAAGTACTGATAACGGCGACCACATTTTATTTTCTTCAACTTTTAAAAATGGATGAAGAACACCTTTCATTGCGTCTAATGGAAGCGGTGTTGAAATAATCCGTGAAACAAGATCATGATCAAAGTTAAATGCTTGAATTCCAGTATAATAGAGAGATTCCTGAGCTGTAACTAGAGTTGTATTTTTCAGACCAATGGTTTGTTCTAAAAGTCGCGAATGATCGTAATGAACCCGTTCAAGTTCTCGTGTAATTTTTAAAAGTAGTTCGTACGTTTTTTGTTCTTTTTGATGAGTGTCCTTTGAATAAAGGCGCTCTCGCGTTTCTTTCACAAATTCTCGTAACTCTTTAAATTCGTCATCTTCCCTTGTTAACCTACCATAAATATCTTCTAATAAATGTTTATAGCGCTCAAATGTTTCTTCAGATACAATGCTTCGCTGGATCTCATGCTTTAGCTTAATCATTCTTTCTTCTAAACTTTCTACATCAATCCCCATTTCATTTATCTGTCTAAGCGCTCCCTTAAACTCGCCTTTATCGAGCTGCTTTCGAAGTAGTAGTTGATTAATAGAAAGCTGAAATTCACTATAAAACTCTTTCGTTGCAAAAACTAATTCAAGTCCATCTTCATCGAGAGTATAATATTGCGTATTCGTCGTAACATCAAAATCATTCGCTTTTAAAATTGAATATTCGATTAGATCGTCAATACGTTCTTCCCAGTTAAAAAAATGATAGCCGCGCTTTTTACCAGTGGTTGGACGAAAGGTTTGGATAATTAACCTTGCAATCTTTTCGAACCCATCTTCATCTAAACGATATTTTGATTGTGTTAATTGTTGGAGAAATGTTGAAAGTTGCTTCACACCTGTTTTGTATTGGCGCATTAATTTTTGTTCAAAAAAATAGAGAAGCGTTAAGAGTCCTAGTCCTTTCATATCAACTAATTGGTTGTCTTGGTCCATCTCTCTTTTCCGGTCTAGTTCGTATAAAGGATCAAAAAGTGCTAGTCTTCTCATACGCTCCCGGTATCCACTTGCTAGCTCTCGAATGTCATTGTTGTCCAATCTATCTCCCTCCAAATCCATTGCAATTCCTTCGTTTTCAGTGTTTCTTGTGGATAATAGTAGCCATTTTTTAAAAGGGTTCGAATTTTTGTTTGCTCGGTATTTGTAAAAAATTCTAGAAACCCCTCAAGAGCTTGTTCATTTTCCCGTTGATTTTCTTTTCCTTTTGCTTCTGTTTTTGCCATACATGCTTTGTAAAAAGGGATAGCCAAAGAAACCTTCTGTCTTTTATTCAACGAGGCCCAAATCGACACTCCTTCTCGATCAATGTCGCCAAAGTAAAGAAAATGATGCTCCGCTTTAACTGGAAACTGGATTGAGAATTGATCGATACTACTTATAACAGCTTTTCCGCTCCCATAAATTAACGTGGAAAAAACACTGTCATTTAGTGCTGGTAGTAGACCCTGGTAAGTTGTTTTATTTTCAACAATAAGGTGTAGTTGTTGTTTTTCCTGAAGGTTTCTAGGGTTGATCGCAAACATAAGCGGTTCTGATACCGGGATAATCCGAAGTAGTTGAAATAATTCCAACCTCTCCAATACCTCTTTTCCCCCTTGTTCAACAATCCATTTTTCGTTACCAACAAGCTCATAACTTCGCTCTGGTGCTGGTACTCGTTCAGTTGGAAGACCAAATCGTTTTATGTATTGATCGATTTTAGTAACATAAGGTAAATCTTGTTTCCAGATTGCTGGATCTTTCCCGTAATAATTATCTAGATTAAGAGCTGGATGGAATAGTTGTCGATATATCTGAATTTCATTGTGGTAATCTTCTGTCAGTAAATGCTTTTGAATTCGATAGTGATAGGCTAGAGAGGGTTTGCGTGACGTTCTCTTCTTTGACTTAATCTCATCGAGAATTTTCTCATCCTCAAGTTGTAACACTTGATCGGCAAACTCATCATATGTTTGAACGAATGGCATCAGTAACTGTTCAAGAATAACTAATTCTATCGTTTTCTTCTCATATTTAGCTAAAATATTTTTAATAGTTTCCAAACAACAAACACCCCTAATTTTTTACATAATTCTACATTCTATTGTACTAGAATAAAAGTAGGTTAGCATTAGTTAATAAAGGAATTTTATTAGTGGATTCTCTTTTCGTTTTTCACGGATAATTAAAATCTGTTTTCCTGTACATTATAATCCTTCATAGGTATATTCAATCAATAGTTTCAAATTTCTTCGTTAGAAATCCTCAAATTTTGTTATTCTAATTACCAATAAACCGTTCCAAATAATTTAAGCAAATGCCAAATAAGAGAGCTATTTAAAAATTAGCTCTCTTTACGATGGGATTTATATTTTAGAAAATTTTTCAAAAAAGGCTTTAGGCCAAGCTAAAAGGACTTTTATTGCCTACTTATCCGCTCAACTTCTACTTCCAGACGATACACTCGCTTATTTAAGACATCTGTTCTGTTATCGATATGTTCAGTAATTTTTTCTGTATAAGCTCCTAGGCTGTCAATGATATTCTGTTGAAGGCGTGCTTGTCCTTCTTTTAACTCAATTACCTCAGCTATCAATTTTGATTGACCTGATTCTAATTTCTCTTGCCTCGCTTCTAATCTTTGTTGGCCAGACTCTAATTTCTCTTGCCTCGCTTCTAATCTTTGTTGACCTGACTCTAATTTCTCTTGCCTCGCTTCTAATCTTTGTTGGCCAGACTCTAAGCTTTCTTGCCTTGCTTCTAATCTTTGTTGGCCAGACTCTAAACTTTCTTGCCTTGCTTCTAATCTTTCTTGCCTTGCCTCTAATCTTTGTTGGCCATCCTTTAACCCAGTCACATCTGAACGTAACTCTTGTATGTTAACTTCTAACTTGTCAAAGCGCTGGTCCATTTTCTCCATGAATTGTTTTAATAATTGTTCCAACTTGTTCACCCCGATTTATTTCTTCGATTATACCACGAACTTAAGCTACAACGGACAACTTTCAAACAAATCCTTTGAATTTAGTTACATGCTAACACCTCCAAAAGCACGCGAAATCTACTACCATTATAGCAATTTTTAAGCCGAAAAGGAACGTTTGTTCTTAAATTATAGTAACAAATTTCGGAAAAAATTCGGTGGATCAGCTGTATTTAACAATGATTGGAACAAAAGAAAAGCAAGGAGATTATCCCTGCTCATTTACCTTCTTTTATTGAATTTCGATCTACAATATACCCTTTGCGTTTGAACATCTCCAATACCCATTGCCTATCATCGACTGCTTTCATATATACTCTATTCTCTTTGTCGATGATTGCATATTGTTTTTTCTTTCGTTTAAAAAGTGCCACAATATCCTCTCCTTAATCCCAATTGGCTTTTAGTAAAGGTTCAATATTTTATCGGTACTATTCATCCATTTCAGATCTTTTTACTTAAAAGACACCTTTACTTGATTATATTCAAGTAGAACGACTTCATGCGCTCAAAACTAGTCGGCATTCTAATTCTGTGGGCAAAATAAAAAGCACTTCTGTATTAAGAAATGCTCATTACTCCTTTTCTTTATAACCATTTTGTCACTAGCAGCACAAGTACCGCTCATTCGTTTAATTAGGTAGTTTTATCATCTGCCTTCAAAATAAAACTTCCTTCAACTGGGTTATGATCACTATGTTTAAAACCTAAATCATTAGTCACTATCTGAGATATTTCTACATTTGGTGAAACTAAGAAACCATCGATGATTGAGACGAAATTTATTCCTTTTTGATAAGGAAATGCGTTGCTTCTTACCGTTGGAACCGTTCTACCACTTCCCCACGTAAAACCATGTGATGTAAAATCCTCAGGGATAAATTGTAGCCAAGACGGGGTCTTTTCCTTTGTGACAAAAAGCCTTTGATCAGTTCCAGGAATGACATGATTCCAGTCCCCTCCAACAATAACGTAGTTTTCTTTCTCGTATTCTTCGACGATATATTTTTGTAAAAAATCTAACTGCTGTTTTCGAATTAGTCCCCCTTTATCATAAGCTGAAAGATGTAAATTAATTAAAATCAACTCTCTTCCATTTTCCGTTGGGATTCGATTTTCAATAAAACAACGATCTAAATCAAAGATACGAACCGGCCATTTCTCTTTTCCAGGTAATTGATATCTCGTGCTAGAATTCGTATAAAATTTTGCTAGTGTGAGAACCCCAGAATGGACATCCCCTATTGGTTTTGCTAGTGGGACAGGCACCCATTTTACTTGGTGGTTCATCCCAAAAGTGGAACTGTAATTTTGTAAAACGTTTGAAAAGTATTCACGTTGATTGATATGAAAACTTCTACGTGCATGAATATTTACTTCCTGTAGAAATATGATATCGGAATTTTGCTCATTCAAAAACTTTCCCATAAGCTGCAAGTTCTCCCACGTTTGTCCCTCAGATCTTGGACGCGACATCGTGCCCCCTTCGAGAAAGAAATCCTGACTTTGATCCAAACCTGCATAACCAATATTAAAAATAGTCATTGAAAAAGGAGTGTTCGTTTGTACAAAACTTCCTTCATTATTTTCGGTCGTCAGCGGAATCGTAGGTTCTGGGTTAACATTCATTATCGTCATAACAAATAGAAATCCAATAAAAAATAGAGCGGGAATGCTGAGCAACACGAACAACAAGAATACGATTTTCTTCATGAATTAACTCCCTTTTAGTTTGTACCTATTACCTTAGAAACCTTGTTTCATTGATCAATTATTGAAAAAAAGATTAATTAATATGGTTTACGATAAGTGCTTTTTTTATGTTTAAACCGTCAAGTAGCTCGGCTTTGCCATTGACACACCTTACCTGAATTAATTTTAATCGGTCTAATATGCATAAAAAAAACCTTCACATTCATGAAGGCTTTTAAATTGCGTTTTTAATTAAACATATCTATAACTACTGTCAAATGATCACTGAACACTCTAAAAATATATTTATAAACCTTGTTTTTGATTATAAATAGCTTCCTTTTTTAAAATATACTCATCTACTAAGCCCTTTATTAAAACGGCTTTTATAATATATATAGGTAGTGAATAAATATATCGCCAGTTTTCTAATTTGTAGATCTCAAGCCAAACAGTAATAGGTTCAAAAATAAATGTAAAGATGATTGCCATAACTGTATTAGCGATAATAAATTTTTTCCAATTAGTAAAATACTGATATAAAAACATATGAGCAACAATGATGATACCTTGGTCAATTGGTATTAATCTAGGCATTATGTTTACTAATTGATATGGATAAGACCAGAGGTGAATTTCTACCCCAACATCATCAAGTATCATAACCAGTATCATTAATAATGTCCCAAACAGAAGGATTTCACTAATTCTTTTTTTATCTACAAATTTCCACCAAACAAACCAAGGAACTATAAATACAAACAATAGCAACCACCATTGAAACGTAAACAAGTTGTGGGAAAGCCAATAGTCCAATCTCATTTCGTAAAGTTGTTGGTGAACTTCCTGTATTTCGTCAAAAGATGGATAGATCTTTGTCATGTAATTTTCCTTTATTCCTTTTTTAATAGTTAGTCCTTTGTAGTATTCACAGTTCCTAACTACCTCATTCCTATTTATTTTATTGAGACTATTTTCAATTAACCTAACCGAAATGTACTAGGTTTTTGTCGATTATCTTCAGGTCCAAAGATAGCTACATACTTATTAGCTAAAACAAACTTATCGTCTTTCCATGTTAATTTTCTTTTAAACAAATCCTAGAGAACCAATCCAGTTTTGTAGCAACATTAAACGATCATCATAAACTAAATCTTATATAGGCAATTGGGTATATAAAAAGTAGTGTTTCTAAGTGCAACAAAAATTTAATTTTACTGGGTCTTTACAGTAAGTTACGTATATGCAAATGCTTCACAATTAATAAAGAATAAACAATTGTATGTACAATGGAATGCGCTAGTCAGAACATTAGAATAGCTAATCATTATACAATGGGGGTAAAAATATGCAAAGTTTTCAACCTTTTCATGGTACGATTACTATAATTCGTGATTTTCCTGTAGCCCGAAATGAAGAGTTATCGGGTTGTTATAAATTAATGACTTTAGTAGGTGATGATGGAACGATAGTAACTTTCGTAGTCTCACCTTCTACTTATTTTGTAGACCATGTACAAGTCACAATAGGCGACAAAGTGACTGGTTATTATGATAAAAATGCAGCTGTACCACTTATTTACCCACCACAGTATCGAGCGATCATTATGGTCAAGGAAACACCCCATCAAAATACAAAGGTAGACTATTTTGATAGTCAGTTAGTGAGTAGTGATGGATATTTAAAATTAATTGTTGATCAGAATACTCAGATCGCCCTTCCAAATAATCAAGCCTATACCCAAAACCTTGCGAACAGAAATTTAATCGTTGTCTATGACGTGGCAACAAAAAGCATACCAGCGCAAACAACTCCCATTAAAATTATCATTATATGTTAGTTGATGAGGTAAATGTAGAATAGCCCCACACGAATGGAAATAAATTTCATGGGGCTTTACGATCAATTGGTACGCTGGACCCGTAAAATTCATTTTAAATTATTAGTGACAGATATAAAAGGATGTACTATAATAGACTCAAAAAAGGAGGTGAACAATATGGAAGACATTCTAAAACAAATTTTAAGCAAATTGGATAATTTAGAAATTGGACAAGGTGAACTAGCTAACGGCCAAAAGGCTCTTGAAAAAGGACAACGAGGCTTACTCAACAGACAAGAGGCCCTTGAAAAAGGACAACAAGGCTTACTCAACAGACAAGAAGCCTTAGAAAAAGGACAACAAAGTGTAAACGGGCACATTATTCCGGACTCCCATTTTCACTTTAATCCAGGAGAAAATCTGAAATAATGTGCTATTTTTTTCACTTTATTTCGGTATATGCAAATTTCCTTTCAAAATATACCGGCTTTTTTCGGAAAAAAGAAGCCTCTATAAAGAGGCATCGATGCGAATATAATCCTGTAGTATTAGCCGTATTTTGTAAACCTCATAAGTATGCAGGACAAACCTTACCTCCTGATCTAGAGTTACGAACCAATCAAAATCCTTTTCTAAATAAGCATGAAAATGCCTGTTCTTAATCCGAAGTTCAAACGTGTAACCTTGTTCTATCCAGTAAGGTTGCTGCCCAATCCATACTCGCCATTCCCCCTGATGGTGGTCAAATACTAGTATCCCGCGTTTCACGATAATCCATTTTCCTCAATAGCTAATCTGACGATTTCCTCATCTATCTGTTCTTTCTTTAATTGAGACCCAAATAATAAACTGTTAATGGTTAATTTATTTATAACCCTTGGACAACCTTGAGAGCGTGTGGCAATTGCTTCTATAGCGGTTTCCGTAAAAATGGGCATTTTTGCTCCAGCTAACTTCATATGGTGATTTATATAGTCTGATACTTCCTCTTTAGATAATGACTGGATCTCGTACTTCATAATCATTCTCTGTGAGAGTGGGCGATTATGGTTTAGTGCTAATCTAGTTTTTAAGTGAGGTAACCCAGCTAAAATTAGGATAAATGGATTGGTTGAATCCATTTGAAAGTTAAATAATAGCGCTATATCCTGCAAAAACGCATCCTTTGCCATATGCATTTCATCCAAAATGAAAACAGGGGTAATCTTGCGTTCCACTGACATGCGCTCAATCCCTTGTTGAATTTGCCTGAATAGATCGACTTTACGGAACTTCGGTTCCTCTCCTAATCCATAGGCTAATCCTCGATAAAAATCCATAACACCGCCCGTTGAAAGAGGGAAATAGACTACATGATATAAAGACGGGTTTAATGATTCCTTAAAGGACCGTAAGGTAAAGGTTTTTCCTGCACCAGGATCGCCAATTAGAAGGCCCATTCCCTTTGATTTCTGTAGATAATTTAATGCTTGTAAAGCACCTTGGTAATCAGGAGAAAGATATGCCTCCGAAGGTCGTATATCCTTTGAGAATGGTACTCGTGCTAGGGAGTAAAATGATTTATACATGATCTTGTTCTCCCTTCACATCAGCCGATTGAGTCAATGCAAATGGGGAGCGAATTCGTTTGACATGTGCATTATCCTTCATAGATACAGGTATGGCTTTAGCTACTTCTTTGTTTTCTTCAAAGACATAGATCCCATTTTCGTCAAATCTCACATCGATAGATTGACCAATAAAGCAGGATGGGACCTCATAGAGTTTTTTATCTATTGAAATTGTGCCATCAGGTTTCACTTTTCGCTGTTCTCGTTTCAAGAAAATCGTCTCTAGTATAGACAAATCCTCTAGAAATGTTATATCCTTTAGTTGAGATTCAAATACCTCAAGCGGTGTTTTATTGTCTAATGAGGCATGAGCTCTTCTATGATAATCCCTTTCTAACCAGTTCCAGAACCGTTCGTTTAACTCCTCTAGGGAGTGTACTGGGTCGGTTTGTAATAACGGATAAAATCGTGTTTGAATCGTTTTAAACAGCCTTTCTACCTTACCTTTCGCACGTGGATCATAAGGTTGGGTATGGGCCAGTGTAATTCCCAGCTGGGCACAGGCGTATTGAAGCGTTTCAGATCTATAAATCTTGCCGTTGTCCGCATAAAGGATAGTTGGCTTTCCTCTCCGAATTAAAGCTTCCTTCGTGACCACTCTTAACCCATCAAATTTCTCCGAAGAGAAAAATTGTGCATATGGAACTAGCCTTGAACAATCATCTATATAGGCTATTAAAAATGTCTTTGTCTTTTTTCCATTGATTGGTACATATGGCCCATGTGACAGATCAGCTTGCCACAACACATTCACCTTATCGTGAGCGAAACGTTTTCTTTCCGGTATGGCCAACATTTGTTTCCCAATAAGGTTGTGTTTTTTTAATAATCGAATTATAGTAGAGTAAGATATTTGGGTTTTTTGTATCTCTCCTCGTTCGATTAGTTGTTCGTAGAAAACACTAACTGGCATATGGGGAGTTTTTTTTCGTATTTCAAGAATTTGATCTTGGTCATCAGGGGATAGCCTGCGTGAGTTCCCGCGATCTATACGTTTCTTTGGTTTTAAAGCTTCAAAACCATTCCTTCGATAATTAAGAAGCCATTCTTTCATTGTTTTCTGCGCAATTTTCTTTTCACCATAATAAGGAATAGAATGAACTTTCCCTTCTAATCCCTTTAAGTATTCTTTCGAATCTACTTGCCCATTAAAGAGCGGGGCTATTAAGCCATATCGAAATAAAGCCACTTGTTCGCGTTCTTTTTCATTCATGGAATCTTCCTCCTTTTAATCGAAGGACGACCGGTCATCCATGGTTATAATTCTACTTTTTTTGCTATTTTGTGACTATGAAAAAGTTATGTGGGAATGAGATTATTTTTAAATTCACTCAAATATGATAGAATTAATTTGCCATAAGGTATTTTGCTAAGTGACCCTGTGACCTTCGTAAGAAGGGTGATTCGCCAAAATCATGGATCATTTTCATATATTTTATGGCCTCTTTTTTTATATCCCCCGACTTTCCACTAATCTCCCCCAAACTAATAAAGAATGTATGAATCCAATTAATGCATTTTAAATATCGACAAAGATAAAATCTCAACAATTGACGGCTGCCATTTACTCTCTTGTTTTGTAGAATCTGATTAACGCGATCCAATACGGTTTTGACGGTATGCTGGAAATACGGTATTAGAAAATCTGGTAGAATAGAAATATTCACTTTGCACCCTAGACATCTAAGACGGCAAATGGGAATATATGATGTCTCTTCTTCAGTTATTCCATACCTCCAATAATACCCATTTCGATGTAGGTTCCCATGAGCTAGACATTTACAATTAGGACATTCATCAAACAATGGAAAATCATTCTTCTTTCCTCTTTCCCCATACTCAACCAACCCAATTCCGAAGTCATGAATTTTAATCATAAAAAAACCTCCCCCTCAATATGCAAAAAACTTAGCATATTATTTCAGGGAAGTGAATAGGCAATTCCGGAGGAATTTGAAAAATTCAATAGACTTTTAGAAGATTTAATGTGCCCGTTAACAAACAAAGCTTACTTAACAGCCAAGAAGCCTTAGAAAAAGGACAACAAAGCTTACTTAACAGACAAAAATCCCTTGAAAAGAGTCAACAAGACTTAATTACTGGACAAGTTGAGCTAGTTAGCAGACAAGAAGCTTTAGAAAAAGGACAACAAGGCTTACTTAACAGACAAGAAGCTTTAGAAAAAGGACAACAAGGCTTACTTAACAGACAAGAAGCTTTAGAAAAAGGACAACAAGGCTTACTTAACAGACAAGAAGCTTTAGAAAAAGGACAGCGAGGTTTAGTTAGCGGACAAGACCTTATTGCATTGGAGCAATCTGAAATGCGTAAAGAAGTTGCTTTTTATTATGGGAGTATGATGAAGAAATTTGATGAAGGTAAAAAGGAATTAAGTAGTGAGATTAAACAAATTACCACTGTCCAAAAGGAACATCAAAATGTTCTGGAGTACTTAAATGAAAAACAGTAGTTCTCATCCCTAATTATGGCGTGTTTAAACACATTAATAAAGAAATCATAAGTTATTCCCCATACTTTCTTCATGAACCACTTTAAAAGATCACCACGTATTTAAAACTTATTCAAAAACACCAAGCCTAGGTTTTCAAAATTAATGCAATGTATTTATTAGTTAAGGCTTAGAGATGAGGATTCCTAAGCCTTAACAAATAAAATAATTTATCGCCTTTTATAAAAATTGATTATTCCATCGTCTTGAAAAATATTCCATGAATAGATTACTAATCTTTTCTAATCTTTTCCAAAAGCGCAATACCTTGTATCTCACCAATCCCACCATTTCCATGAACTAAGCCATAAGTTACAGAGTTGACCTTTAATTTACCATACATATCAATGAGTCCGTTTAATACTGGATTATTCCAAGGTGCTCTTGCTAAATTCATGCCTCCTGTAACGGTCATTTCATAGCGTTCTAAAAAAGCAGGTAAGTCACGGACGTTAGTAATTATTCCTGTTGCGAGCAGAAATGCAATCGGAACAGGTGGATAACATGTGTAGATCTCAAGTAACAAATTTTGTTTATTATATTCTTCTACTACGTCAATATTAGCTTGAGATTGTGCTTCCAAAAATGCAGTTCTCAGATGGGGAAATATATTTTCCTGCACACCTACTATTTTAGCAAGCTTTTCTGGTGACCCTTCAACACTTACGTATTTTACACCTGAAACTTTTATTTTCTCTTTGTTTGGAAATTGTAAAAGTTCAACCGTCTGATCATTTGCTAAAATTATACCACCAGCAAAGTCGATATTCGGATTAGCGCAGTCCGTCAGTTTAAATAAATCAGCGTTAAGACTAGCGAGCTGCCTCCCCCTATCTTCCATTAACACAGACCCAGTCAAACGAGTAAATGTTTTTGAATAGTTCTCATACAACAGATCAAAAAAGCTAACAAACTCTTTTTCTTCTATCTCTAATTGCTTACAAAGCATATGTGCGATTTCGTTGTAGCAGAGATCCACTCTTCGCCCCCTCTCACCAATTAAGATGTTGTTACGCTAAAATAAGTTTTCTATTTAGTCAGATTAATCCGAAAAAGTTAAAACGAACCCAAATGTTCATCTCAGATGGACTTTTAAGCTATTTTGTCCATTTGTGGTGTCAGACACCAATGAAAGACCCCAATGAAAGTTCACTTTCACTAGCATGGATGTAAATATGGTTGGCGCGAATTTTCTAATCGAAGAAAGTGAACTTTCCTGTAGGTACTATTTACAGGGTAGACCCCAATTTGATTAAACCACCATTTATATCCATTTTTCATTATACACTTTCCAACTTTAAACATGTGAAAAAGGATAGCTAAGCAGGGATCACACCTGCCTAATCTATCCTTTTTCCTAATGCCAATAGCATTATATTTTTTTTTGACAAACTCTACTTTTTCTTCCCTATAATTAACGGATCACTAACGTTTTTAACACCGGCAAGCCCTAAAAGTGTTAATAGTATTTGTTGCGGGCCAACATAAGCATCTGTTGGATCAAAATATTCCTTCAGTGTATGGATACCCCCGAAATCTCCACCACCCCCTAATGTAACGGCGGGAATTCCTAAGCTAATAGGAACATTAGAGTCGGTGCTGTTAGGAGCATCTAATTCTGGTTCAAACCCAATTGCCCTTGAAGAAACTGCTGCCGCTTGAACAATGGGCGAATCCATCGGTTGTGATCCAGCTGGTCGATCACCAACTTGCTTAATTTCTACTCGAATATCTTCACTGTTCCAGCGCGCATTTTCTTCCTCAGCTGCCAGGTGAATAATTTTCAATGCTTTTTCTTCTAGTCTTGATAGTTCCTCCTGGCAAGTAGAACGCAAATCTATCACCATATTTGCATCAGCAGCAATCGTATTGACCGATGTTCCGCCATTGATCGTTCCAACTGTAAATGTAGTTTTTGGATCGTTGGGCGTTTCTAATTGAGATATCATCGCTACCGCTCGTCCTAAAGCGTGAATTGCACTTGCTAACCCAAAATCTGCGAAACTATGACCACCACGCCCTTTATATGTAACGCTGTAACGACGACTTCCTGTTGCTAAATAAGTAATCCTTGATGGAGATCCAGGTTCAATTGAAATAAAAGCATCAATTTCATCTTTCCTCGTTTCAAATAGCGCTTTTACCCCATTTAAATCTCCTAACCCCTCTTCACCTACTGTCGCTCCAAACAAAAGATCACCTTTTGTTTCAATTTGAAAATGGTTAAGTACCTTTAATAGCGTAAGTACTACTGCTAGCCCTCTGCCATTATCAGCAATTCCCGGAGCAAATACTTTTCCATCTTTAAGTTTTGCTTCCACGTCCGTTCCTGCTGGAAACACTGTATCTAAGTGCGAACAAACAACGATTGTAGGTCCAGAACCTGTACCAGGGCGAACCCCGAACACATTTCCCACTTCATCTGTTTGAATATTTTTTAATCCTAATTGTTCTAATCGTTTGCGATATTCGATCCCTCTCACTTTCTCACTAAATGTAGGAGCAGGAATTTCCGTTAATTGAATTTGATCCTTTAATGTTTGTTCATTTTCTAGTTTTAGGAACTCCATAGCCTCTTTAATTAAAGGATATTTTAACAAAAGTTCATATGTACTATCTACAGCTGGTGAAACAACTAAATCATTGTTAGACATTTAAACAACCTCCCCTATGTAAAATTGCGACAATTTCATCTTACCATACTTTGATCAATTTATTTAGCAAAGCGAAACTTATCTTTGTAGTGACAATACTACTGATCTATCAAGCTAACAACCATTTCACTGTCCGTCTCAAGTGGACTTTTGAACAATTTTGTCCATTTGCGGTGTCTGACACCAATGAAAAGACACTACCGCCCAAACACATTAAACATTTTCCACATATAATGCCTTTGATTATGAAATTTGGGAGGTATAAGCATGTATTACGGATATGATATGCAACGTGAGCAAGTAAATAATTTTAATACACAGTATCAAACATTAATAGACCCATTTGTGGTTCAGACACTACAATCAGTCATTGGCAAAGACCTAGTCGTTGAGACAACAAAAGACACCATTCGTGGGAATTTGAAAGATGTAAAACCAGATCATATTATGATTATGGCTGGCAACACGCCATTTTTTATTCGAATTCAACAAATTGTAACTATTATGCCAATCGATTAATGACACAAGGAGGTCTAACTCACATTATGGAGTCAGACCTTAATAATTAAATAAATTGGTTATCAAAACTGAGATTGTTAAACCGTTTCCCCTATAAAAATCAAAATCAGTTTTCACTACATCCTCTACCAATTAGAATTTTGTTATTTAAGTCTTCTTAAATTCAACTACTTATTTTCAAAGTCAATTCCCTTATCATTTTACATAAAAAAAAATCTTTGTTACACTTGTCACTACATTAAAAAAAGGAGTGGTTTTTTGTTATTTAAAAAGTTAATCCCAATTAGCGCATGTTTATTTCTTATTTTAGGACTAGCAGCGTGCGGTGGAAACGATGAAGCACAAGAGGTAAGCACTGGAGTAGACGAAGGTTCAAAGATAGAGGAAAGCCTAGGTGGAGCTGTTGCTATTGTTAATGGCGAAGAGATTTCCGAGCAACAATTTGTTAATCAACTTGAACAAGTAAAAATGTCTTATCAACAACAAGGCATCGAGATTGATGAGGAAAATGAAGTTCTAATTAAAAACCATGTACTTGATCAATTAGTCAATACGACACTGATCGTTCAAGCTGCTACAGAAGAAGGGTTCTCACCTTCAAACGATGAAGTCCAAGCAGAACTTGATCAAATCAGAGGTCAGTACGACAGTGACGAGGAATTTAATACGATCCTTGAACAAAACAACCTTGATCTAACGACCTTTGAAAATGAGATTACGTATCAGTTATCAATTAACAGATATGTAGCCGATAAAATCGAGGAACCTCTAGTTTCTGAAGTTGAAATTAAGGAAAGATACGATTTATACAAACAACAAACCGAAGAAATGCCAGAGCTTGAAGAAATTGAAGCACAACTTAAAGAAGAAATTAAAAATGAAAAAAACCAAGCGTCAATTGGTGAGCTAGTTGAACGTTTAAGAAATGAAAGCCAAATTGAAATTCTAATCTAACATCGACCTAACTTAAAAAGAGGCTGGGACAAAACAAAGTGTCAGACACCGATGAAAGTTCACTTTCACCAACTTGGATGTAAATATGATTGGCACGAATTTTCTAATCATAGAAAGTGAACTTTCCTGTAGTTACTAACTACAGGGTAGACACCGATGAAAGTTCACTTTCACCAAATTGGATGTAAATATGATTGGAACGAATTTTCTAATCAAAGAAAGTGAACTTTCCATTAGTTACTAACTACAGGGTAGACACCGCTAGGCACCGAATATAGACATATGATAAATCTGTACGTCTATATTTAGTATGATCCGCGTGGTGTCAGACACTTTTGTCCCAGCCTCTATTTTATGGTGACAAGCAATGATAAAGTCCACGGTCATCAACGTAAAACCAACTTCTAATTGAAGATCGTCAACTCTTCATTAAATTACCAAAGACAGTATAGACAATATATATTACTCCCTACTCAAGTCTTATACATACTAGGTTCGTCCATTGAAACCCGATTTGATGTCGAGTATTTCCTAAGTAACCTTAAAATCATATAAAATGGTCTTTCGCGGTAATTTAACTCTGAAGGTCGTCCCTTGCCCGACCTTACTTTTAAACGTAATTTCTCCTCCATGATCATTAACTAATTTATATGTAGTCAGCATTCCAAGACCCGTCCCTTTTTCCTTTGTTGAGTAAAAAGGCATTCCAATATTTGGAGCTAATTCATCTGGAATTCCGCAGCCTTGATCAATTACTTCTATTATTACATGGTATTTGTCGAAATTTCTTAAATTAACAAAGACAACTCCACCTTCACCCATCGCTTCAATCGCATTTTTAATAAGGTTAATAAATACTTGCTTCATTTGATTGCTAACACAATAAATCGCTCCTACCTCTTCACAGTTGAAAACAATGTCTATATTTTTCATAAATGCTTGTGATTGCAATAACGTAACAACATCATGGAGAATCTCTTTAAATTCTTCATGTTGAAACTCTATTGCCTGAGGCTTTGCCAAAAGTAGTAATTCACTAGTAATTGATTCAATTCGGTTCATTTCAGATAACATGATTTCAATGTAATTTGGCGAAATTTCATTTTCTCCTCTTAATAGTTGCAAAAAACCTTTTAGTGTCGTTAAGGGGTTGCGAATTTCATGGGCTATTGAAGCTGATAATTGACCGACTAAAGACAACTTCTCTGATTTTTCAATGTTTTCCTCAGCAATTTTTTCCAGTGTAATATCTCTTGCAATTCCATAAACACCAACAATTTCATGATCGACCGTGATTGGAATATTTGTCACCTTCGTATGAATAACTCTACCACTCTTACGGATAATTCTACATTCATAGTTTTGTGGTAGTCCTTTAACCGCTTCTTGAAAATAGCATTTAGTTTTTTCCAAGTCTTCCTCAAGGATCAACGTATGATAAGTCATATATAATAATTCTTCCTCAGAATAGCCAGTTAGTTCCTCAATAGCCTTGTTTACTTCTAAAAATCTTCCTATTAAATCAAAAGAATAAACAGCATTGGGGTTATTTGTAAACAAAGATTGATAATATTCATTCGTTCTAATGCTATTTCTCTTTCTTTCAGTAATGTCAAAAAAGTATACTGTTAACCCATCATTTGAAGGATAAGCACGAACATCATACCATTGTTGCAAAATTGGATTGTAAAAGTCAAAATTAACTAGCTCCTGATTTTCCATGGCATACTGATAATAGCTAAAAATCGGTAACTCAACAAGGACAGGAAACTCTTCCCATACACATTTCCCAATCATGTTTTCTTTTGACCTTTCTATAAATTTTTCAGCTGCGTTGTTTAAAAAAAGGAAATTCCAATCTCGGTCTAACACGCAGATGCCATCAGTTATTCTATCTAAAATATTAACAGCGTCAAAAATTTTAATATTCATAGACCCCTTCCTAAAATTTAGTATATTTTTTAACAACTATATCCTGGTAGTAGTAATTTGAATAGGTATTATTCCTTGTTCGATAGGATGTTAAATGCAGTCAGATAAATTTACTAATTCGACAAAATTGACCAAAACCCTTTTTGACAACTTAGGAAAATTTTAACAAATACCGGTCATGTCGAATGAAACTATGTGACCTCCTTTAAAACACTTTTTGAAATAGCTAAAAATATAATAAAGGTACCCCAGAAAATCGAGGTACCTTTAACGATTTATTTTATTTAGATTCTAAAGCCAAAGAAGCTTCAGGAGATGTTACCTTGTCATAGAAATTCACAAACTGGTTACGTTCATCACTCGCGCGGTAAGCCATTGCAACACGTGGATGCTCATTTAACGTACCAGAAATCATATATGGGATGATGTAACCCCACTCCCATTTTTGACGCATTTCTAGCATGTGCTTTTCGATGACTCCTAGAACTGGCTTAAGCTCATAGGTTGGCTTTTGGATGTGAGTAACGAGAAGCTCTGTATTACAGTTACCTGCTGCACGCCCCATACCAAAAACAGAAGAGTCTAGGAAACTAACTCCATTTCGCATCGCCGTTAATGTGTTGGCAAATGCCAACTGCATGTTATTATGTGTGTGAATACCAAGCTGTTTATTAGGGATCATTTGTTTGAACTTTTTCACCTGATGCTCAATATCAGCAGGATCTAAGCTTCCAAATGAATCAACGATATAAACAACATCGACAGGACTTGCTTCAACCATCTTAAAGGCTTCGATTAGTTGATGTTCAGGTACACTTGATAAAGCCATAATATTTAACGAGGTTTCGTAGCCGAGATCATGGAACATTTGAACAAGCTCCAGACCTTTATCAACTTCACGAATATAGCATGCCACTCGGATCATATCTAAAACGCTTTGTTCCCGTGGCAGAATATCCGCTGCATCGACTCGACCAATGTCAACTAAAGCAGAGAGCTTCGTGAATTTCTTATTAGGAATAATTTCTTTCAGAAAGTTATCATCTAAAAATCTCCACGGATTAGGTTCTGTCGCATTAAGAAGCTTCGCTGAATTTTTGTAGCCAATCTCCATATATTCAACACCAGCCTCACTAAGGCCATTGTATAAGTCTTGAACAAATTCAACACTAAAATCCCAATTGTTAATCAAACCCCCATCACGAATCGTACAGTCTAAAATACTAGTACTATGTTTCATGGTTCATCCCCCCGAAATGTATTTATTAGTGCTTTATGTAAAATTTTACACTTTAACACTTTTATGCGCTAAATCGAAATTATCTTATACCATTTTTATCATGAATTACGCCTTGCTGTCAATGTATTTTTATAATTAAATCATTTAGTAGAGGAATTTACAAGGAAAATCACTGAATACTTTAATAATTACTTTCAAGGACATTTACCTTGTATCCTTCTTTTCAAGCTCATTTATGCGAATAATTAATAGAACACTACACATCCTAAATTTGTTTAGGAGGTGAAAAAAATATGGATAATCAAACAAATAAAAACAATCAACAAAACGAAAATACTGTAACTGAAGGAATCAAAAATACTGCTGGAGCTGCATTTCATACAGTTCACAGTGCATTAGAAACAACTGAGAATGTTGCGATGAATGCTGTTGACGGAACCGCAAACGCAATTAACAAGTTAACAAACAACAATAAAGATAAAAAACAAAATAACAGCAATAATCAATAAATAAATAAAAACGCCATTTCGGCGTTTTTTTTTCGGGGAATTTATTAATTACGCTTTCTCAAGGTTTCGAGTTTTGTACTCCAAAACCAAATCCGTTAGTTTCAAAAGTTCTTAAGTAACAAGAACTCTGAATTTAGTAAAAAGCCTTCTAATTTCAAGCGACGTCCTCTCCACGTGGATTTTCTTAGCAGTTTGTCCATTTTGGGTGTCTGACACCCTATCACCATTTAACTTTCGGCTCTGTTTTAGCTACAATTCGTGCAATATTATCACGATGGCGGTATAGAATTAACACTAAAAGAAAGAGTGTCGCCAATGCTACTGCTGTATCCCCTTTCCAAATCATAAATCCATGGAGTACTATTGCCGATACCATCGAAGACAAAGAAACGATTTTTGTTCGCGCTAACAAAATGACAAAGAAAACAAACATGATTAAAAACAAGGTAGGATCTGCCACTAATAATACTCCTCCAGATGTGGCCATCGCCTTTCCTCCTTTAAATTGAGCAAAAATTGGATAACAGTGGCCGAAAACTGCAGGAAGACCAACAATAAACGGGTCTAAGTCACTTCCGATAATTAAAGGTAGACTAGCAGCAACTCCCCCTTTTAACAGATCACCAAGGGCGACTAACACACCCGCCTTTTTCCCTAACACCCGAAATGTATTTGTTCCTCCTAAATTTCCACTTCCATAACCTCGGACATCGGTTTTATACATTTTTTTACCTACGATTAAAGCAAAAGGAATTGAACCTAATAAATAACTTATCAATAATAAAATCACCAATAATAAATACTCCATTTTCTTTTTCCTCCATTACCTTTAAAAATTTTGTAATATTTAAAATTATTAAAAATTTTTCTAAGAAATGACTCATTTAGGATATCTTATTGTAATAGATTAATAAAAAGGATGATATTTGGAGGGATTTTATGAAGAAAATTGCTTGGATAACAGATAGCTCCGCATACATTCCAAATGAGATGATAGGTCGTGAAGATATATATGTAGTTCCACTTATTTTAATATTAGATGGTCAAGAGTATCGCGATGGTATTGATATTACTGAAGAAGAATTATATCCAAGATTAAGAACATTTACCTCCCCACCTAAAACATCACAGCCAGCGATTGGTGATTTTGTCGGTCTCTTTAATGAATTAAAAGAAAGTTATGACGCTGTCATTGGTATCCACATCTCTGGTGCCCTTAGCGGAACCATCTCAGCTTGCCAACAAGCTGCAGAAGTAGTTGGTCTTGATATGAGAATTGTCGATTCAAAAATTTTAGCCTATCCTTTAACAAATTTAATTGAAAGAGGGATTGCTTTAAATAAAGAAGGGAAAGAGGTTGACGAAATCGTAAAACAGTTACAAACAATTGCCAATAGTGTTGAGGCATACGTCTTAGTTGGCAGTCTTGAACAGCTCCAGCGAAGCGGACGTTTAAATGGCATACAATATGTCATTGGAAATCTTTTAAACATCCGACCGATTATTACGTTTAATGATGGAAAGTTAGAAGTCTTTGAGAAAAAACGATCAGAGACAAAGGCAACGAATAGAATTTTTGAAATGCTCGTAGAAGGAATGTCAAAGTCCACCAAACAAGAGATTTTTATATTACATGCCAATGCCGAGCACATAGCAAATCAATGGAAAGAAAGAATACTTGAAACATATCCCCATGTAAACGTGTTAATTGGTCCATTATCCTCTGCTGTTACCCTCCATGCTGGAGAAGGAACAATTGGACTTGTTTGGTTTAATGAATAGGACATATCAGCGAACGCATCACTGCAAAAAGAACGAACTCCACTCACGAGTTTGTTCTTTTTTTGTACAATCCTTTAAAACGTCCACCTGAAACGGATTTTTGGTGAAAATTGTCCATTTGCGGGGGCTGACCCCCTATATAGTAGGGAAATATTTATAGTGCAAAAATTAGAATTCTCCCACTACAGTAAGTTATAATGAACTCTAATCTTTTTAAAGGAGAAAAAAAATGGACAACAAGTCGCAAAAGGATAGTCTTAAGCCATTTATATCCCTAATCATATCAACAAAAATCCCTAAATTAGCACTGACATTAGGGTTAATAGGAAGTTTAATCAACACCTTATTCGGTCTTACAATTCCTTTATTAACTAAGGAAATGGTCGATGGGTTCTCTGTAGAAGCAATAAGCATCACCCTCATTATTACAATTGGTGTCGTCTTTATTCTTAAAGCAATCATCCAGGGCTTTGCAACCTATTCACTTGCCTACGTTGGTCAAAAGATTGTTGCTAAATTACGGCAGATGATGGTTTTTAAACTTATTCGCTTGCCCGTAAGTTACTTTGATAGAAAAACAAGTGGCGAATCTGTAAGTCGAGTTGTCAATGATACTGGGATTGTGAAAGATTTGATCTCACAGCACTTCCCTCAATTCATTACTGGAATTATCTCAATTATTGGTGCAGTAACAATCTTATTGTTTATGGATTGGAAAATGACATTATTAATGTTAATCTCTGTTCCGATTACATTTGCGATCATGATACCACTCGGTAGAAAAATGAGGAAAATTGCTAGAGGTCTACAAGATGAAACAGCTAATTTCTCGGGGAAAATTCAGCAAACGATAAGTGAAATTCGTTTAATGAAAGCATCAAACGCTGAAATTATGGAAGAACGTAAAGGAATGCATGGGATTGGAAATCTATTGACTTTTGGTTTAAAAGAGTCAAAAATCCTTGCTGTTATTGGGCCTCTTATGCAACTAGTTATCATGGTTGTCATCGTTATCATCATTGGTTACGGTGGAATTCGTGTTGCTGAAGGAACCATGTCAACTGGATCTCTCGTAGCATTTTTACTTTACTTATTTCAAATTATTATGCCGATTACAGCCTTTACCATGTTTTTCACACAGCTCCAAAAAGCAAAAGGGGCTACTGAACGAATCATCGATATTTTAGATCTTGATGCTGAGGAAGGTCAAGAAGGCCTAGAAATGGATATTACAAATCAGTCGATCCATGTCGAAAACGTCTCGTTTGGTTATAGTGAAGAGGAACCCGTAATTAGAAATGTTTCCTTTGAGGTGCAGCCAGGATCGATGGTTGCTTTTGCAGGTCCAAGTGGTGGCGGAAAAACGACGATGTTTGGGTTAATTGAACGTTTTTATGAACCGACATCTGGACAAGTCCTGATTGGTCAAACACCGATCAAGAAACTAACATTATCATCATGGCGAAGTCAAATTGGATATGTTTCTCAAGATAGTCCGATGATTGCCGGTACAATTCGTGAGAACCTCTCTTACGGTCTAGAAGATACTGTTGATGACGCTCGCTTATGGGAAGTAGCGAAGATGGCTTATGCCGATCAATTTATTGAAGACTTTCCAATGAAACTTGAAACTGAAGTTGGCGAACGTGGTGTCAAGCTTTCTGGTGGACAAAAACAACGGATCGCCATTGCTCGTGCTTTTTTACGAGATCCGAAAATTCTCATGATGGACGAAGCAACAGCAAGCTTAGATAGTCAGTCAGAAGGTATTGTTCAACAAGCCTTAACAAGGCTAATGGAAGGTAGGACAACCTTTGTCATTGCACATCGCTTATCTACAATTGTTAATGCAGATAAAATTATCTTTATTGAAAAAGGCGAAATAACGGGGATTGGTACTCATAAAGAGTTAGTACACTCCCACCCTTTGTATCGTGAATTTGCTGAGCAACAATTGACTTAGAAAAATGTATATCTACTGAGGCTGGGACAAAACCCCCTCTGAAATGAAAAAGCCGGTGAAATTTTACGAAAAGTAAAATTTTCACCGGCTTTAATAATTTTGTAATAAAATAAGGACAACTTCCGATAAAATTAAGTTACCACACCAAATTCAATCAGAAAGAAGTGTCCTTATGTTTAAAGATTATAACATGAATCAATTAGTTTTGCCTTTAGATTTAGAAGTTAAATTACAAAATAACGATATTGCCTTTCATATACATCATTTAGTTGAAAGTATCCCACATGAAGCGCTAGAAACATTTCTTCGAAATACGGGCTGCCCTGCTTATCACCCACGCATGATGTTAAAAATTATCTTATGTGCCTACACTCAATCAGTTTTTTCAGGTCGTAAAATTGAAGGGCTTTTAAAAGACAGTATCCGTACGATGTGGTTAGCACAAGGGTATGAACCAAGTTATCGTACGATTAATCGCTTCCGTGTACATCCTGAAGTAAAGGAATTAATCCGTCAATGTTTTGTTCAATTCCGCTGCCAATTAGTTGAAGAAAAGCTCATTGATCAAGAATCAATTTTTATTGATGGTACAAAGATTGAAGCGAATGCGAATAAATTTACGTTTGTCTGGAAAAAATCGATTGAAAAATATCATCAAAGTCTAATTGAAAAATCGAATCAACTTTACGATGAGCTTCTCGAAAAAGAAATCATGCCCGAAATCATACGTGAAAGTGAAGAACAATTAACACATGAAGAACTTGCCCAAATGGTTGAAAAAGTAGAGGACATCATTTCCGACTATGACAAAAAAATTGAAGGATCAGTGGATGTGGAGGAACGAAAAACGTTAAGAAGTGAGCGGAAATTCCCGAAGCAAGTCCGCAAACAGTTAATTGACTTCATCGAACGTAAGCAGAAATATGAACGAGACTTTAAAATCTTTGGTGCGCGTAATAGTTATTCAAAAACGGATCCCGATGCAACGTTCATGCGCATGAAAGATGATTATATGAAAAACGGTCAATTGAAAGCTGGTTATAATGTACAAATCGCAACAGAAGGTCAATACTCACTTGCTTACGGTTTATTTTCAAATCCAACAGATACACGCACGTTAATTCCATTCCTCGATGAAATTGAGGAACAATATTTTGAATTGCCAAAGCATATTGTTGCTGATGCAGGTTATGGTAGTGAACAGAATTATGATGATATCCTTTCGAAACGTAAGCGTGAAGCGTTAATTACATATAACCTATATTTGAAAGAACGAAAGAAAAAATACAAACAAAATGAATTCAATTCAGACAATTGGCATTACGATGAAGAGAAAGATGAGTACATTTGTCCAAATCAACTGCGCTTAGTCTTTAAATATCCTTCTGTACGCACAGACAAATCTGGTTTCAGGAGAGAGTTTAAAATATACGAGTGCGAAGACTGTTCGGCATGCCCATTCCGTTCATCATGTACAAAAGCTAAAGAAGGTAATAATCGGAAATTAATGGTTAATGAAAAATGGGAACAACAAAAAGAATATGTGAGAGCGAAGCTTTCAGAAGAAAAGACAAGTTATATCTACCGTAAACGGAAGGTGGATGTAGAACCAGTTTTTGGATTCTTGAAGGCTAATTTGCGTTTCACTCGATTTTCTGTACGTGGAAAATCTAAGGTTGAAAACGAAATGGGCCTAGCATTAATGGCCGTGAATTTACGAAAATTCACGGCTAATCACTAGAATTAATCTAGGGTTACAATAGAAAAATAGAAAAAAGTGAAATTGATTGGGTCAATTTCACTTTTTTCATTATTTAGAAGCTAGTTTTGTCCCAGCCCCTTTTTAGTTTCACAATCCTTTTTCTCAGCCAAACAGTACTCTATTTGCCCCACTAAAACACAACATCTAGTTAATTATGCTATACTATTCATTTTAAAAAATATAAGTTTTATAAAAGTCGAATAATTTTTTCTCGAAATCTATTTCAAATTCCTAAAAATTAATTAATAATGGAAATAGCTCTATATTTTTCAAAAAATAGGTGGGAACTTATGTTTATTATTTCTGAGGATCTTCAAGCATTTGTATTTAATCTATTATTTCTTCTCGCCCTTTTATTGTATTTCACTTATATTAATAGTAATTATAAGCAAACTTTTATTTCTAGCCCTTGGATAATTGGATTTGTTTGTAGTGTAACTATTGGCTTTTGCTTAAAGTATTCCATTTCTCCATTTCCAGAATATAGTGTCGACATGCGATTAGTTCCATTAGTCATTGGTTCATTATATGGTGGTAGGATTGTTGCTCTTTTCCTACTAGCTTCACTACTATTTTTCCGATATCTAGTTGGTGATGATTCAGGTTTTTTCTCGGTTATTGCAATCTACCCTTTTCTAACCTTGTGCTTAATGTATTTAACACCGCGATTTCATAATACTTCAAAAATGAAGGAAAAAGCTTTAATCGCACTTATTCCAGCTGTTTTTTTAATTATCATCATTATTGGCTTTATCATTAATAGCGGCCTACAGGTTAATCGGCTTAATTCATATAGTTTAATTCCTTTTTACATCATTCAATTTATGCTAATTTTATGTTTCGTCTATTTTATTGAACGTAAGCGAAACGAAACCTTTCTATTAGACGAAATAAACAAGCTTGAAAAGCTGAGAATAGTTAGTGATATTGCTGCTAGCATTTCTCACGAAGTTCGAAACCCGTTAACGGTGACAAGAGGATTTTTGCAATTACTCAAAGATGATCAAGTAACAAAGGATAAAAAGCAGATGTATATTGACTTATCGCTGCAAGAACTTGATCGTGCCGACTCTACAATTACTGATTATTTAACGTTTGCTAAACCTTCGTTAAATAATATCGAAATACTTGATTTAAATAAAGAGATAAACTATATCATAGATATCGTGAATCCTTATGCTCTCTTACATAATGTCGAAGTTAAATTAGAAAAAAATAAAGATTTATATATCGTTGGCGAAAAACAAAAGTTACATCAATGTCTTATTAATATTGCAAAAAATGCAGTCGAGGCTATGTCTGGTGGTGGTCAATTAAGTTTCCACTTAGAAAGTAGAGATGAACATGCCGTTGTAAAAATTAAAGACACCGGGATTGGCATGAACCAAGAACAAATAAACCGACTTGGTACACCTTATTATTCGACGAAAGATAAAGGAACAGGTCTAGGTATGATGGTTGTTTACAGTATCGTAAAAATTATGGGTGGAAAATTGAATGTCACAAGCGTTGTTGGCGAGGGAACCAGCTTTACATTAGAGTTTCCAGTAGTAAACAGATAGGATTTTTGTGTCCATTTCAGAAGGACTATTCTGTGTTTTTGTCCATTTAGGGTGTCAGACACCAATGAAAGTTTCGGCATGAATTTTCTAATCGAAGCAAGTGAACTTTCCTGTAGCAGCTATTTAAAGAGGAGACACATCAAAGTTAACTTATTGTAATTTTGTGAATTTTCATGTAATATTTTCTATAGATGGTAAAATTTTCACATAGACAAACACTTATATTTGAAGGGGGAAATCTCGTGTTAGAAGCTTTGAGTGCCCATAATAAGACTACAAGCGAGTCTATTTATAGTTTTATAGAGCAAAAAGAACAATTATATGATTCATTATTCAATAATAATATTGATGGAATTCTTGTTCTTAATACTTATGCAAATGTTATTGACGCAAACCCTGCAATGGAAAAAATAAGTGGTTATACTGTTGAAGAGTTGAAGAATCTAGATTTAATTTCTCACATCGTAGAAGGTGATATTGAAAAAAAATTATATCATTGGAATGAAGCGCTGCAGGGGAAACCACAGGAACACGGTCTTTCAATTATTAATAAAGCAGGCAAAAAATTAACATTAGTTGTCAAAATCATCCCGATTAGAAATGGCAATCAAACCATCGGTGCCTTCGAGATCATAAAGGATGTTACTGAAGCCAAACGAATGGAAATGATGATGCATCAGTCAGACAAGCTATCTTTAGTCGGTGAATTAGCTGCAGGTGTTGCTCACGAAATTAGAAATCCCCTAACTACATTAAAAGGTTTTCTCGATTTACTAGAACCTGAGATTAATAGTACATACGCCGCATTAATGCAATCAGAATTAGAAAGGATCAACATCATTGTCAACGAGTTTCTATTTTTAGCAAAGCCAAAAGAGGTAGATTTCAAACCAAATAGTATTAAAAAAATCATGAATAATGTCATCTTATTACTAGAGCCTCAGTCGAACTTAAAAAATATACAACTATCTTCTTACATTAATGACAATGAGATTGATATAAATTGTGATGAAAATCAATTGAAGCAGGTATTTATTAACATTCTTAAAAATGCAATGGAATCGATGCCTAATGGTGGAAACATCCATGTAAAAATTAACACTTACAACGATCACATTTCCATCCAATTTAAAGATGAAGGATGTGGCATACCCGAAGAGCAACTTGAAAGATTAGGCGAACCTTTTTATACGACTAAAGCGGATGGGACGGGTTTGGGTTTATTAATCACTAAAAAAATTATCCAAAATCATAACGGCCAATTGATTGTAAAAAGTCAAGTGAACAAAGGAACTTTAGTGGAAATTTTGTTACCAACTAGATAGATTTTGTGTCGACATAAGAAAAGCGCAGAGCACCCGCCTAGCGGCGACAAGCAAATGTTCTGACAGAAAAAAAGTGTGCTTTTTCACTTTTTATCTGAGAAAAAGTGAAATCCTTTTTCCTCGTCAGGTTATTTGACCTCGAGCCAAATACTTCTTTGAGCTACTTCATCGCAATTGCGACGAGTAACCGCAGGAGCAGCTGGCGCTCGGAGCTAGACAACTTTTAAAATTCAAAAAGTTAAACTTTCTTATCTTTTATAAAAGGAACAAACTCATTGGAGAGTTCGTTTCTTTTTTGGTTTCATCATATTCACCATAAAAAATGGTTATCTCTTTCTTCGGTAGGCACATGAACAACACAGCCCACCATTATTCTACCCGCCTTCTCGACATTCTAATGATCCCTCCGATTACAAGAATGATAAGAGCTGGAAACACGAGGAAACCAATATAAGTCTTCATATTCCCCTGCACTTTATCCATTATGGTTATTTCCTCATTGGCATAAAGGGTAAAAAATAAGTCGTCTTCTGGCAATTCCGCTAGAGTTGCAATGTAAATATTGTTTTCATTCTTATCAAACCTAATGCTGCTACTGACAATATGAGGCGCTTGTTCTGGAGGGATGATTATTATGTTTAAATTTTTAAAATCACTCCAGTTTTTAGCCGGATTTAATAGATAATCAAACGTATATAAAGGTGTGACAGTCTTGGTCATATCCATTGTTCCATTTGTTCTGTAACTTACACTCACTTTTTTCTTGGCGTTTGGCGGAAACTCAACTGCGTATACTAACGATAAAATTCGTTCTTCATTCGCTTTATCCAAAAGGTCGTAATATGAGATGTAGCCTATATTGTAGGAGAAATATTGGTCAATCGCTTTTGCATATAAATTATAAAGTTGAATATCTGAAATTCTATCACTATGTTCTTCAGTTTTACTAGCTTCAATCCAATCCATCAAAAATGCTTTAGTCCCAACCTCAAAAACTGAAGTTTCATAGGTGAATAAATCCGTTTTCTCCCTAAGATCTCCGTCTGAATAAGCAATGATTTTAAAATCAATATCTTCACCTAAAACAAAAATTTCCAGTGTTTCTGGTCCATTACACCACGCTGTTATTTTTGTATGACCATTTTCATACCTCAAACCATTGAACCCTTTAGTTATCAACTTCGTTTTTTTGCTATCATAATAAAAATCAACGACAATGTTTACTCGCTCATCAGTTGTTGGCATTACATCGATGATATAATGCTTGCCTATTTCACTTGCTTTGAAATAGTTGCCCTGATAAGTTTCATTTGTAATCGTACTGACAATTTTTTTAAAATCAAAATCTGTCCTTCTATTTTCACGCTGCTCACTAACCAATTCCCCAATATATAAATCATAAGACAAAATCTCTTCATCAGCTTTTATAACAATATCGTCCGTTTGAAAACTATTAACCCTTCCCACAAATGGAAACACCATCTCTACTAATTGCGGCTCATTTTTAGGGTTTACCATTTCATAAGTTGCTGTAACCTGGCCATTTATTGAATAGGAAAATTCGTCCCGAACTGAAAAATCAAAAATAAGATTTTCACTTTCCACTAATATCGGTGTATTATCGTCAATGACTAAACTATCTGAAGAAGGATAACCATCCCAATAAACTGGTCCAGAATTCGCAAGTACCATTGTTGGTATTGAAAAGATATAAAGGACAAATAACATGTTTACGATCATTTTTTTCATAAAATCACCTTTCTACTTAAAAAAATCCTATCTATTTCCATGTTTATTAATCTAATCCTAACAGAGTAACGAGGACCTACAGTAATAAATCTTTGACCTACTGGTAAAAATAAGCTACATTACTATGGTCTGACTATCTTTAAATAAATTAAATTTTTTCATTTTAGGAGTGTAATTATGGACAATGTGTTTGATTATGAAGATATTCAATTAATTCCGGCAAAAAGTGTGGTAAAGAGTCGGTCAGAGTGCGATACATCTGTAAAGTTAGGCCCACTTACATTTAAATTACCTGTGGTTCCTGCCAATATGCAAACGATTATCGACGAAAAGATCGCAATTTATTTAGCAGAAAATGGTTACTTCTATGTTATGCACCGTTTTGAACCTGAAAAAAGAAAAGATTTTATTCAAGACATGAAGTCACGTAATTTGTACGCGTCAATTAGTGTAGGTGTCAAAGATGACGAGTATAATTTTATCCAAGAGTTATCAAAGGAAGATCTAACACCCGAATACATTACGATTGATATCGCACATGGTCATTCCAATGCTGTAGTGGAAATGATTCAACATATCAAGAAACACTTACCTAGTACCTTTGTGATCGCAGGCAATGTTGGAACTCCAGAAGCCGTCAGAGAACTAGAACATGCCGGTGCTGACGCAACAAAAGTCGGGATTGGTCCTGGTAAGGTTTGTATTACTAAAATTAAAACTGGATTCGGAACAGGTGGCTGGCAATTAGCAGCGCTACGTTGGTGTGCAAAGGCAGCTAGTAAGCCGGTTATTGCTGACGGCGGGATAAGAACACATGGCGATATTGCAAAATCAGTTCGTTTTGGGGCAACTATGGTTATGATTGGTTCCTTATTTGCTGGGCATGACGAATCTCCAGGTGAAACGGTTGAACTAGACGGCAAAGTTTGTAAAGAATACTTTGGTTCAGCTTCAGAATTTCAAAAAGGTGAAAAAAGAAATGTCGAAGGAAAGAAAATGTACGTCGAACACAAAGGCTCTTTACAAGATACGTTGACAGAAATGGAGCAAGACCTGCAATCGTCGATCTCGTATGCAGGTGGCAATAAGTTAGATGCAATCCGCCATGTCGATTATGTCGTCGTAAAAAGTTCGATTTTTAACGGTGATAAGGTCTATTAGACTTTCAAGAATTTGATTATCGTTACTAAATCATTAAAACTTATAGAGGCTAGACCATAACTAAGGTGTTTAACTGAGAATCCGAACTATACAAAACCATAGCGGAGGAAATATACGTAGACTCCTGCGGGATGAAAGGCAAGGGTGAGACCCCACAGTGCGTAAGCACGAGGAGGCTCACCAGCCGCCCGCGGAAAGCGAAGTATATTTCCGAAGCGATGGATATGCACCACCTTTAGTTTCGTTCGGATTTCTCATTGCTTAAAACACATTTGTCCCGGCCTCGTTTTTTTGCAAAACCTGTACTGGGCCTGTTTCTGCTATTAAATAATCGGAGAGAAAACTAGATATCAATAATCAAAATCTGGAACAAATTCATCCTTAATCGCCATTAAACCATCCCCATAAATCACTTCAAGTTGATGTTCTTTCCCTAGACTATTTTCAATAATAAATTTAAACCCTATGTCGTGATGTACCTTCAAATTCTGTTCCCCGAAATAATCGCTATAGTTTTTAATGGTTTCCGCTGCCACCCATTCTGGCACTACAATGTCATCGGGATTCATAAAATGAGCTAACTCTGCAATACTTTTTCTTGCTATCAAGTCCAAATAGTTTTCAACCATCTCTTCTGCAAACGGAAAATACCTAATGTAAGGATGGTAGTAATACATCGTCTCTCCATTTTCTTCAAAGTGAATAATCAATGAATTTACTTGTTCAAAGTCATGACCGTTTTTATCCGTTATGAAAAACTCGTATTGCCCCGCATCAGCGTGCATGGCATAACCATCATAATAAAGTTGAACCTCTAAAGAGTTTAAGTCGAAATTTTTCTCAAATCCTTCAATTATCTTATCTACGTGTTTGATTTCATAACTTGAATAGAAATAGGATTTATTTAGCACCTCGAGTAAGTGAGCTGTATTTTTCTCCTTAATAGCTGTAACAAAGTCTGTTGCGGCAGCCAGAGCTGAAATCTCATCATGGGTAGTATTGTCCTCGTTTCTATATTGACCGACAACTTTCCAAGCTCCATTTACTTTTTCTAGGAGTAAACCAATTTGATTTCTTCCTAAGACATCATTATTTTCTATACTGTAATCAACACAATCTATAAAAATGCTATTATAGGTTTCTTCATAGGAACTTTTCATCACTTTATAAGTAGCTTTTCCGTCACTATATAACAAAGATGACTGTGGCTTCTTTTCACACGTTTGAACAAATTCTTTAAATTTACTCCAATCAATTGGTTCCCTAACAATTTCATAGACGGAATCTTTAGAGTGTGTCCCCCATTCTTCTTCACTAATCATATACTCACTAAGACTATGATCTTGCAATGCTTCTTGAATAACATTTTCAGCAACCTTATAAGGCATTGTAAAATTGTCTTTTATATACCAATATCTAGCTCCTAAAAAAAGTATAGTGACACTAATAATGAGAAGCAGAACGAAATAATAGTTTTTTTTCATGTCTCTACCTACCTTGACTATCTTATATCTAGATTTAAATAATAGATTTAAGTCACACCAATTATTTCAAAAAATATTAATATTTACAATAAATAGTTTTGTACATCAACTACATAAATAAGCTACTCGCCTGAATACGTTGATTGACATTTTTAGCCACATAGCAATATACTGTATATAAACAGTATACACAGTTATTTTATTAAACTTAGAGATCGGGGTGATACATTTCATGTGGATTCACTTAAATGAAGAGGATTCACGCCCCCTTTATGTCCAAGTAAAGGAGCAATTAATCCGTGATATATTGAATGGCTCGTTACATCCTGGCGCTGAACTCCCCTCAATTCGCGGCCTAGCTAAGGAACTGCGAACAAGTGTGATCACAGTGAAACGGGCATATCAAGACCTCGAACAAGATGGTTACATCTATACACGTCCAGGAAAAGGAAGTTTTGTAAAACAACAACCCGATGAAGAATTACAAAAGCAGAAGATAATTATGTTTCGAAAAAAGGCAGAGGAACTCATTCAATTTGGAAGACAACAACATTTGTCTGACGAGGTCATGAGTACTATTTTTTCTCAATGGCTCGAAAAGGGGGATAAGAAGCAATGAACAATATCATGGAAGTACACAATGGGAGAACGAATTATAAAGAATTTCAACTTGGTCCTATTGATATCGATATACCTAAAGGCATGATTACAGCACTTATTGGCAGAAATGGTGCCGGCAAAACGACATTATTAAAGGGAATGAGCGGCATCTCCCCTTTTCAAGATGGAGATGTTGCCTACAATGGAACGAAAATAGATTTTCTCGATCCAAATATCCGAACAAAAATGACTTACATTTCCAACGACCTGCAAATGTATAGTGATTTCACAGTTAAGCAGGCGTTAAATTTTATTTCAAGTCTTCATAAAAATTGGGACCATTCATGGGTAAAAGACATGTTAATAATGTTTCAAATTCAGCCACATCATCAAATTCATGAACTGTCTAAAGGGATGAAAATGAAATTTAACCTTTTACTTGGACTTGGGCATCAACCAGAACTGGTATTACTTGATGAACCAACGGATGGCTTAGACAGTATTTCTAGGCAACAGTTCTTTGACTTGCTACAAGGGTATATTGAAAAGGAGCAACGCTCTGTCGTAATTTCTACCCATTATACGAAGGAAGTTGAGTCAATTTGTGATTATGTTATTTTTATGAAAAATGGCGCTACTCCGCTTTACGGTGAAGTAGAAACTTTAAAAGAGTCTTACAAAGTTTTTTCACTACCACCAAATGAAACCATTCCAAAAACAACTGCTATCCTTTCTTTCGTTACGTCAACGGTGGAAACAAAGGGAATCATTCAATCAGATGCAGTCACTTCCCTTCCAGACTACGCAATTGTTAAAAAACCGACTCTTGATGATCTATTTTTGTTTGTTGTTGAAAAAGGAGAAATCGCCTAAAAACTAAAGCTATAAACTTACTTTATGGGTAGTGTCAAAAGTTCTATGAAAACTAAGGATCTCTGACACATACTACCATTTTGGTTAGCTGAGACACCCGCCATCGCTCTTGACAAACACGCCAATGGTTTAGCGAGAGGTTTAACAAGGGCGAAGAGGACAAAAGAAGGCATAGCTAAATAAGCCCTTGGTATTTCCATTTTAAACCATTGGCAAGTTCGGTTTGTCAAGAGTGCGCTCCGCCGATGGCTAGGAAGGGCTCAGCTAAACAAAAGTTAGGCAGTTTGCTTACTTATCCAATCCTGGGCAAGACCAATAAGAGTTGTCCATCTAGCAGGCATGTTTGGAAGCTTATCTAGCTCAGGAAGCGTTACTGGTACTTTCCCTTCTAAAGCTGAATGTGGTCTTAGAAAGTTAAAGTAAGCAACGAACAAGGTCACAAAAGAAACAGAACCATGTTCTGACCCGAAACCATGAGTGGATCGATAGTTTCCTTTAAAGGTACGATTTAGCCGCTCGATAATTTGTTTGAGAGGTCGATATTCCTTTGATACCTCGTCTTCGTTGGTTAAGCCAATTACCTGAATCACCTCAAACGGGATTTGATGCTGGGCAAAAAAGTGTTGTGCTAATAAGTAAATGGGATTGCCATCGACAACGAAAGTTAGGTTTTCTGGGATTTTCCTAAGCTTTAACAACACTTCGTCTATCGCTTTAATAGCCGTAGCTGTATCTCGATTGGGTGACACAGGATAAGAGAGAATGACTTTCTTCACGGCATCAAAAAAGAAAAACAGGTAATGCCAACGGCCATTTACGCGGATGTATGTTTCGTCACCACAGAATTGATCTGAAAGCTCGTAAGGATAGTGATCAATATAAGGTTTCAACCACAATGCCACACTATTTTCGTAATTTAAAATGCTTTGATGAGAAATTGATACACCATGTACATCTTTCATCAACGCTGCTGTTTTACGGGCTGAAAGTCCATAATTGACGTGATAAGTCAAAATCAGTCCAAGCGTATGTGGAGACACATAAATTCTTGATAGATCAACTCTCGGTCTCTTTGGTGAATGCTTCGCTAATGGTTGAAAATCAATGTGAAACTGGCGGTAAATATAGCGAAGTTTAAAGGCTTGAGGATCTTCTTTGAACCGATTTTTCTCTTTTTGAGTCATCGCATTACGTTTCTGTTGGTAATAAGAACAAGCGTCGTTTTTACACTTGTACACATGGAAGTCTTTTCTTTCCTTCACTTTTTCGAGTGTTTTTGAACAGTGAGGGCATTTCAGGATTGCTTCCTTGAGATAACGGTTTTTCTCACTGAAAAGGCACGAACACACCTTACATTGATATTGTCCTTTCGCTCCATTGTTCGCATACAAGTAATCTGCTGGAGCACCACACGTAGGACATTTCATTGATAAAGGAACGGGTGTTGACTTCGATCGTCTTTGTACTGGTTTGAGAGGCTTCCCCTTAGTCTCCAGGTGTTCAGATAATAAAAGTCTAAAATCTAGTTTTTGGGGAACTTCAATGATCGGTAGATCATCAACTTGAAGCTTGCGATAAGGTTTATTAACTGGAGCTTCAGTCGGTTTATCAAACATGCTTTTCCCGATTAGTAGGGTAAGCAATGTTCGAATGACTTGTTCTTGGTAGTTTATAAAAGTAAGTAAATAGGTTATAATTTGAGGTAACAACTTGTCACTTCCTCTTTCTTTGGGATTTGTGTGTGTGTGGTTACCTCACTAATACCTTAGAATTCTGGGGGTGGCAAGTTTTTTGCTTATAAAGCCCTCTAAGCTAGGATTTAATAGCCTATTTCTATATAAAGTTTTGACAATACGACTTTATGGAAAGGGGTAGAATAATGGTTACCCTCATTAAACGAGACTTACTATCTACTAAAAATGTATGGCTATTCGTTTTACTAGCACTAGGCGTCGTGTGGGCTTTTTTGTATTACATAATTCTTTGGAATTCTGCAGAAATTTCTGAACTATTAATGATCCCTGCATTTCTAAATATTTACTTTGGCTATGGCTTAGTTGCCCATGTCTGTCGCGTTGAGAACTTAAATCGGGTAAATGAAAGGGTTCTTCAGCTTCCAATTCATTTTCATGTTCTCATCATGTCACGTTATCTTACTAGTTTTTTGTTAGTGGGAATTCTATTATTACTAAATTTAACAATGCTTGTCCCGCTATACTTATTAGGGGGATCGATCTTTAATTTGTCCGAAATATCATCGTATATCTACTTACTAGCCCATCTTATGATTTTTATCATTTTAATTTATTTACCATTTTATTTCGCAAAAAATAGTCATGTGGCAACCTGGGCGACTCGAACTTCCATTGTCCTATGGCTAATGTACATTTTTTTATTTCCAGAAGTATACGCCCGGCGGGTCTATGATCAATTTTTACCCGATGTGTTTTACGACCATTTAGTAGGGGTTTTGCTTTTAGCCACCCTTATAATACTACCGATTTCCTTTGCTAGCTCGATATGGAGCTACCGCTTAAAACGACAATTAAAAGGAATTCTATTGCCACTAATTAGTCTTTGTCTCTGCATTGTTATCTTATTTGCAGGGATTGCCAAAATAGCGGAAAGCGAGACGCTCACTGGTATTGCTGAAATTCTAATGGACACAAAGGTAGAAAAAATTGCCGTCGATGCCTTTCCTGCCTACCAATATAAAGAAGGAGAAACACCAGAGGAATATAGACTATTTATCTCTTTAGAATTTACAAATGAGAACCTTTTAAATCAACGTCGAATGGTAACTCAGGACGCTACCATTTCAATAGCTGTTACTGGAGATGCACATACGTATTTAGGACTAAATTCGTTTGGAACACCACTTGAATTCATTTTGTCTAGAGGTCATTATTTAGGACTGAACGAAGACGGTCGAGAGCGATATGGTTATGAAATAGAGGCTCCAAACTTTTTGTCTCTAGAAGAAAAAATGTCCTATCTTGAACAGTTTAATGATCAAGATTTTACTGTTGTTATCGAAAGTAATTGGTTAAAAGATACTGGGACGTACACGTTAAAATGGGCTGAACGCTAGTTTTTTTAAAATACAAAGCCAGTATCGATAATTACTTGTAATTTACGGTACTGGCTATTTTTACTTATCTGTACGTTCATTAGACATATTAACAAGTTCCTCAATTCTATTAGCCAAATATCTCAATTAATGGATTTGACTCGTTTCAACCCCAGTGGAACTTTTCCCCTTAACCTGTTTTAGCGTAGCTACTATTAGAAAGCTTACGATCACTAATAAGAGCCATGAACTCAACTTTCCTAGATGAACAAGACTCCATGTGTCGGTTTGGTTTGGATATTCCCAAGCTCCAAAGAACGTTGCAATATTTTCGGCTATCCAGATAAAAAATCCAATAAGCACAAATGAAAGAGCAATAGGCATACGGTAACGAATTCCACCAACCTCGTAAGTTACCCATGATTGCCAAAAAACGATAATGACAAGTCCAGATAACCACCAACGAACGTCAATCAAGAAATGGTGGGTGAAAAAATTCAAATAAATCGCAGAAGCCAGAGCTACAACTACTAGAAACGGTGGCCACTTAACCAGTTCAACTTTAAGCCTCCTCCACGCTTGGCAAAGGTAACTTGCTACACTTGCATACATGAATCCACTATACAAAGGCACTCCAAAAATTTTGAAATATCCTTCCTCTGGATAAGACCAGGAGCCCATATGCACTTTAAATAATTCGAGAGAAAGTCCAATAAAGTGAAACAATGTGATAACCATTAGTTCATCCCGTGTTTCAAGCCCTGAACGCACCATCCACCACTGCATCAAAAGGCAGATGATTAACAGCCAGTCATACCTTGGTAAAAATGGAAGCGAAACGACTTGTGTTAAAGCCAAAGATGAAAAAATAACTACAGGAAACAAACATGATAGGGCCTGCTCCCAACCAAAACGGACGAGTTGTTTTAGTGCTCTCAAGATTTCTGCCTCCAAAGTTTTTGACATTCTAAAGTCAAACAGTCATTCGCCTTTTCTTTCCATTTTTCATTTTAAAATGGAGACTATTTCTATTACAGCCGTATTTCATTTAGTTTCCTTTTGATCCCCTTTGAGGTAACAACCGCATCATAAATTGTGGATTCGAGGCTACAAGTACGCCAGTCAAAATAAAGAAACCACCGCTTATTTGAGTCAAAGTTAACGTTTCACCACCAACGAGAATTGCTAGGATGGTTGTAAATAGAACAATTAGATGTAAGTAATTAGATGTCTTTCCTGGTCCTACTTGCATAACCCCTTCATTCCAACAGATGAAAGAGATAATACTTGGAAAAATTCCTAAATAAATGACCCCAAAGATCATCTCGATTGATAAAGAAGTTAATGACACAGGTTGGTATGTTCTTTCAAACAACGCAAACGGGATCAGAACTAAAATTCCGATGTACATCGTGATAATAAATGTAGATCTTTTAGGTAAATTAACTCCAAATTTTTTCATTAGAATCGAATAGATCGACCAAGAGATCACCGCTGCAAAAACTATTAAATCACCTTTGTTGAAGGTTAGCGTCAATAAGGTTTCTAGACTCCCTCCTGTTACAACAATGGCCACACCTATAAATGAAACAATGACACCTATGTATTGAATTGGTAACAGTTTTTCTTTTAAAAAGAAAACAGCAAGTAAGACGATTAATAATGGTGAGATTGAGTTTACTAAAGACGCACTAATTGAATTTGTATACTGAATACCGATGTATAATAGTGTGTTAAACCCTGCTATCCCAGTTACTCCTAAAAGTAATAACGCTCTCCAATTCTCTTTCATGACTCCAATATTTTGTTTTAGTTCCTTAAAAACAAACGGTAAAAAAACAAAACTAGCCGTTACCCATCTCATAACTGAAAGTTGAAAAGGAGGAATCTCTTCAACAATGATTCTACTAAAAACAAAATTGGTTCCCCAGAAAAAAGTCGCAAATATTAACAACAAATAGGGTAGATTTTGCATCTTTGTTATAACTGCTTTCACCTTCTCGCCTTCTTTCTAAAAAGCTTGTAAAAGTAGCATAACATCCTGCTTTATTTTTTTAAAGAACTGAAATTCTGATATCTATTAATAATAAAAAAAGAGGAGACCCAAGTGCTTGAGTCTCCTGTAACATACAGATAAACGCCTGGGTCCCTCTTATTTTTTCTTAAATTTGAAAGTGGCACTCCATCTTCCTTATTAAGAAGCTTTAATGGCTCCGTCTTTATCTTTTGGTCCAAGCAAAGCACGCCATGCTTCAATTATTAAGAAGATACAAAGAACAAATAGTACGAACGCTGAAACTGCTAGGAAGTATTTTTGGGCAATGAAGTTGTTGTACATTAGTAACATTAACGCTGAAATTGTCACAATAAACATAAATACCATTGGGATAGCAGTAAAATACGCTTTAACACCAATCTTCATTAACCAAGCCGTGATGGCTAATAACGCTAATGCCCCTAGCATTTGATTCGCTGACCCGAATAAAGGCCAGACAGAGCTCCAAGTTCCAGATAACGCCAACCCACCTGCTCCTAATAATACAATTACCGTTGATAAATGGTTGCTTTTTGCTAGGCCTGGCATTCTTTGTTCTGCTAATTCTTGGACAGCATATCTACCAAGACGTGTTGCCGAATCTAGCGTTGTTAATAGAAACGCTGACGCAGTTAAGGCAACGAACGATGTTGCCACTGCTTCACTAATGCCCCAATGTGACATAAAGTAACCTACACCAGCTGAGAACGCACCAATTGGTCCACCTAATTCCGTTAGGCGCGTAGCAGCTTCTGCTTGCGTCAAATAAGCAACAGAACCAATCGCAATGATTGCTAAGAAACCTTCAAGTAACATTGAACCGTAAGCTATGAATTTTCCATTTTTTTCATTATCTAATTGCTTTGCAGTTGTTCCCGAGGATACAAGAGAGTGGAAACCTGAAATCGCACCACAGGCAATCGTAATAAATAAAATTGGGAATAAGAATCCTAAAGTTGGGTTATGGAAACCTGTAAATGCCGGATAAATAAGTGTCGGGTTTGCTAAAAGGATCCCAACTGCTCCACCAATAATCATTCCATATAAAAGAAAAGCATTTAAGTAATCGCGAGGTTGTAATAATACCCAAACTGGTAAAACAGAAGCGACGTAAGCGTACGCTAATAAAATTAACGACCAAACCGATGCGCTTAACGATAATGGGAATGCAAGGCCAACCCAAACAGCTAAAAGCATGGCGATGATCCCAAGTACACTAGCAGCAAATAAATTGATCTTAAATTGGTTTACGAAAATACCGAAAACAATAGCAATTCCTAAGAAAACTACCGATGCTGTCGCTGCAGAAGGATATGCTACAAACGTATTTGCTACTAAAATAATGAACACACCAACAATTAAAATTAAAGTCGCAATTGAAAACGTCAGGAAGAGAACCTGGCCTCGTTTACCAATATACTCCTTAATAATCGTACCTATAGATTGTGCCCTATGTCGTATTGATGCTTGTAACGACGTATAATCATGAACTCCACCAACAAAAATACTACCAATCACGATCCACAAAACCGCAGGGAGCCAACCAAATACGACTGCGGTGATTGGACCAACAATTGGACCCCCACCGGCTATGGTAGCAAAATGGTGACCTAATAGAACTGGTTTTTTAGCTGGAACATAATCGATTCCGTCATACAGCGTATTGGCAGGAGTTTCTTTGTTAGGATCCACACGTAATTTAGTCTCGATATACTTTCCATAAGTAAAATAAGCAATCATAAAAACCGCACCAGCAATGGCTAATAACAATAATAAGTTCAAAGTTGCTCCTCCTTTTTCACTAACGATTTTAAAAATGGCTCCACATAAGTGTCACCTTTGCGATGAACATAAACTTTTCCCTCTTTTAAATCAACGATCGCTAGGTAAAGTTCAGCCCACCCATGCATCCCGTATTTAATAAATTTTACTTTTCGATATTTTCTCACCCCCTTTATAAATTCTTCTGTAACAGGTTGATCTGTAATGACTACTCCCAAAAAAATCGTCGACATATGTTCCTGGTGTTGTCCAACATATTCATTTACGTTTTCTCTTATATCTTTTTCGAATTGTTGTATGTAAGCTTTTGTTAATGGTTCTTCCTTTTCCGCTGCAAAAACGCACTGCTGGTTTTCCATCCCCCAAACTTTAATCGTTTTTGTAATGAAGTACTTCTCATCTCGTCGTTTGTAAAGCGCACTAAACGCTAGAGGTGTATTCCCTATTTTTTCTGCCTTATTTACATCAAAAAATACAACGTATTTGTTCATCAATTCATTGATATATTGTTTCATTGAAAGTTGCGTCATTAGCATTCCATCCACCCTTCCTTAAAAACGAGAGATACCTATTGCCGTAATATATTTAAAAATTCCAAACCCAGACAGCTTAATCGTAAGTTGATCATCCTTTGCGTTTATACCTTTTTGAACATAAATCGTAATCCTATCAAAAGCTATTTCTTCAAAGAATTGTCGTTCATCTGGCTTACCAATTTCCGTTGCTAATTCGATCGGTCCACCTCCACAACAGCCACCAGCCTTCAAAGTTTTTACAGTTAAATGAGCTCCCTTTTTCTCAATCCAACTCAGAGTTTCGTTATCTATATTGAGTTTTAATACCATTTCGACACCACCCTTAGGAGGTAATAAAAGGTTATCTTGTTAACACTATTTATATAATGTTATTTAAATTTTTAAAATATTATAACAATTAAATAAAACGCTTCCATTATTTTTTTGTGGAATATTACATTTTTATATATAACTAGCAAAAATCTACACTATAACACTTCTTCAATTTTCTTTTCACCTAAATTAAAAACAGACGCCTCCAATTTTTCGAGAACGTCTGTTTTGAAAATCTATATAGAAATTTAGGAGTTTCCAATTACACTTCAATAATAATAGGTAAAACCATCGGCTTCTTTCTTGTATGTGAAAACACATATTGTCCCACGGATTTCTTAATATTTCTCTTCATCACATTCCATGAGTCTTTGTTGGCATCAAGTAATTCATTCGTTGTTTTTGTAATTATGCGATTTACATTTTTCAATAAATCTTCGGAATCCCGACCAAGAACAAATCCCCGCGAAAGTGTGTCTGGCCCAGAAACGAGTTTTCTTTCTGTTTTACTAATTGTTAAAACAGTGACGAGCATTCCATCTTCAGAAAGCTGTTTGCGGTCTCGTAATACCATTTCTCCAACATCACCAATACCAACACCATCGATATAAGTATTCCCTGCAGGTATATTTCTGGTTTGACGAGCAGTTTTATTCTCAATATCAACGACATCACCATTTTTCATGATAAATGTGTTCCCCTCTTCAACTCCAACTGATTCAGCTAACAAGCGGTGATGGTGGAGCATTCGGTACTCGCCGTGGATCGGAATGAAGTACTGTGGTCTCATTAGGGTCAGCATTAACTTCAGATCTTCCTGATAGCCGTGACCAGACACATGCATGCCTGATGAACTTCCCGATCCGTATATAACCCTTGCTCCTAAAGTAAATAGATTATCAATAATACGAGAGACATTTTTTTCATTGCCCGGAATAGGGCCAGCAGCCAAAATCACTGTATCCTCAGGTAGGATTTCAACCCCTCGAAAGCTTGCGTTCGATAAACGGGCAAGCGCTGCCATTGGTTCACCTTGGCTTCCTGTACAAAGAATTGCTACCTTTTCAGGTTCCATCTCATTGATTTGATCTTGACCGATTAACATTCCATCCGGAACATCTAAATATCCTCGTTGCATGGCAACGTCTACAACATTGACCATACTTCTCCCAAGTAATGCAAGCTTACGATTAGTCACTTTACAAGCATTTACAACTTGTTGAACGCGACTTATATTGGAAGCGAACGTCGAAAGAAAGATTTTCCGCTTAGCCTTCTTGAAAGCTTCTTCAACGTGTTCACCTACCATATGTTCAGATGGCGTATAGCCAGGTCGCTCAGCATTTGTACTTTCAGACAATAAAAGCAAGACACCTTTTTTTCCGATTTCAGCCATTTTATGAATATCTGAGTATTCCTGATTAACCGGAGTTAAATCAAACTTAAAATCGCCAGTATGTACAACGTTTCCTTCTGGTGTCTTAAAAACAATCCCTAAGCAATCAGGGATACTATGATTAACTTTAAAAAACTCAACATCAATATCACCAATTGTTACATTTGAATTAGAGTTAATTTCAATGAGTTCTGTTTCACTTATCAGTTTGTGTTCTGTTAATTTTAATTCAATTAAGCCGAGAGTAAAGCGAGTAGCGTATACCGGTACATTGATTTTTTTAAGGAAAAATTGAATCCCACCAATATGATCCTCATGTCCATGAGTGATGATTAGTGCTTTAACCTTCTCTTTATTTTCAACTAAATAAGAAATGTCAGGGATGATTAAATCAATTCCCAATAAACTTTCATCGGGAAATTTGTTACCACAGTCGATGACAATAATTTCATCTCGATACTCAATGGCGTACATATTTTTACCGACTTCATGTAGACCTCCTAAAGCAAAAATGGATAATATCTTCTCTTGAGTGCCCAAAACTATACCTCCCAAAATTAGTACTATAATTAGTATGTCTTTTTGGGTTTTCATTTATCAAAATTTAGTAAAAATGTGTTAGGTGGTTTGGATATGCGATTAAAAACCTCAATAAAAAAAGGAACAGACTCAAAGTAAAGAGCATGTTCCTTTTAAATTTGTTTAATATCATGTAAAAACAAAAATATGTCCTCTCCAGATGGACTTCCGAGGTGAAAATGTCCATTTGGGGTGTCAGACACCGATGTGGCAATCGGATCGCACATGTGTTCCGTTATTTCTAGAAAAACACCAAATTTTTAAACCTATCGGACATGTGTTCCGTTATTTGCTCAAAAACAAGCAAAAAATATGGATTTTTTATACAATAACGGAACGTATGTCCGATAAATTACCGGAATTAGCAAATTATCATAAATAACGGAACGTATGTCCGTTAGCTCGAAAACACAATTTTAGACCGCCCATTGTCCAACCACTGGAACACTCTTTTTATCAGATATCCGATAATCAATCTAAAGAAATTGCTTCTCCTCTAAAAAAGTAGGTAGAAACCCACTACTTCTTACTCGGTAAAGAAGACCAATTTTCTTCAAGCCACTGATCAAACTCGGTACCTTTATTTCCTTCGTACGTATCGTATAAATCAAGTCTCATCTTTTTCAATTTTTCTTTAAAGTCTTCATATGAATGGTTCTCAGGTAAACTCTTCTTAATTCTAAGGAGAATTTTGTTCGTTCCCTTTACTAGCTCTCCAACCTTTTGTTTAGGCATTGCAACATCTTCACCTAATGATTTAAGGTTACGGTAAGCAGCTTCTTGTACTTTATAAACAGAGTCGCCTGCTAAGCTATGCTTTAATAAGGCGATCGCCTCTTTGCTTTCTAACTGACCTAACTCTTCAACAGCATCTAATCGTTCTCTCCAATTAGATGTTCTATTAACGGATTTTTTTAATTCCTCAATCTTGTCTTTTACTTCTGTATTCATTTCACTATTACTCAAACGATCCAATCCCCTTCATCTTAAAAAACTTTTAATAAAAAACTTCTAACAACTATTGTACCATTATAAACCAATTAACATACTCATTTTTCTACAAATTTCTTAAGTATTAAACTAAGGCAAAAAAAAGCATCACCTGCCAATGTCCGCAAGTGATGCCAATAACAATTAACGCTGTTCTAATCGAGCAATTCTTTCATCTAAATCCGGGTGAGTTGAGAATAATCGCATCATCCCGCCTTTGCCATTAATCTTCATTGTTTGGATCGCTGAATCGTCCGTGTTGTCGTTAAGTTTCGCTCTGTCCACATACGATCTTAGAGAACGTAGTGCATGTGCCATCTTATCACGACCTGCTAAGTCTGCACCACCACGATCTGCATGGAATTCACGATGACGCGAGTAAGCACTTACGACTAAGCTTCCGAGGATTGAGAATAAGATTTGAAAAATGATAATAGCTGCAAACCTTACGATACCTTGCATTTCAGATCGAACGAGACGTGAAGCAAGAATTGCTGCGATTCTCGAGAAAAACACGACAAACGTATTCACAACACCTTGTAACAATGTCATTGTAACCATATCACCGTTTGCTACATGGGCAACCTCATGGGCAATAACACCTTCAACAGCAGCATCATCCATAACATTCAACAAACCTGAAGATACAGCGACAAGTGACCTTTTTTTCGAAGGCCCTGTAGCAAATGCATTAACTTCAGCAGATTGATAAATCCCAACCTCTGGCATATGAGTTAACCCAGCTGCACGTGAAAAGCGGTGAACCTTCTCTACAACAGCACGTTCATATGCCGTCAATTGACCATCAGGGTCCAACACCTTGACCTTCATCATTTTCTTAGCCATCCAACGTGACATAGCTAGCGAGATGAACGCTCCCGAAAAACCAACGAGTAAGCTGAATACCATTAACGAACCATACTCAATTCCTAACCCTGGCCCGCCATTCTCAAACGAACCACTGATGCCCGTATACTTTGTAATTAGCGACCAGACGATCACAATCGTCGTCATCACTAGAATATTTGTTAATAAAAATAGAAAAAAACGTTTACCCATTTATTCCCCTCCATATCTTTGATCGTATTGTCAAAACTTTATATAGAAATAGGCTATTAAATCCTAGCTTAGAGGGCTTTATAAGCAAAAAACTTGCCACCCCCAGAATTCTAAGGTATTAGTGAGGTAACCACACACACACAAATCCCAAAGAAAGAGGAAGTGACAAGTTGTTACCTCAAATTATAACCTATTTACTTACTTTTATAAACTACCAAGAACAAGTCATTCGAACATTGCTTACCCTACTAATCGGGAAAAGCATGTTTGATAAACCGACTGAAGCTCCAGTTAATAAACCTTATCGCAAGCTTCAAGTTGATGATCTACCGATCATTGAAGTTCCCCAAAAACTAGATTTTAGACTTTTATTATCTGAACACCTGGAGACTAAGGGGAAGCCTCTCAAACCAGTACAAAGACGATCGAAGTCAACACCCGTTCCTTTATCAATGAAATGTCCTACGTGTGGTGCTCCAGCAGATTACTTGTATGCGAACAATGGAGCGAAAGGACAATATCAATGTAAGGTGTGTTCGTGCCTTTTCAGTGAGAAAAACCGTTATCTCAAGGAAGCAATCCTGAAATGCCCTCACTGTTCAAAAACACTCGAAAAAGTGAAGGAAAGAAAAGACTTCCATGTGTACAAGTGTAAAAACGACGCTTGTTCTTATTACCAACAGAAACGTAATGCGATGACTCAAAAAGAGAAAAATCGGTTCAAAGAAGATCCTCAAGCCTTTAAACTTCGCTATATTTACCGCCAGTTTCACATTGATTTTCAACCATTAGCGAAGCATTCACCAAAGAGACCGAGAGTTGATCTATCAAGAATTTATGTGTCTCCACATACGCTTGGACTGATTTTGACTTATCACGTCAATTATGGACTTTCAGCCCGTAAAACAGCAGCGTTGATGAAAGATGTACATGGTGTATCAATTTCTCATCAAAGCATTTTAAATTACGAAAATAGTGTGGCATTGTGGTTGAAACCTTATATTGATCACTATCCTTACGAGCTTTCAGATCAATTCTGTGGTGACGAAACATACATCCGCGTAAATGGCCGTTGGCATTACCTGTTTTTCTTTTTTGATGCCGTGAAGAAAGTCATTCTCTCTTATCCTGTGTCACCCAATCGAGATACAGCTACGGCTATTAAAGCGATAGACGAAGTGTTGTTAAAGCTTAGGAAAATCCCAGAAAACCTAACTTTCGTTGTCGATGGCAATCCCATTTACTTATTAGCACAACACTTTTTTGCCCAGCATCAAATCCCGTTTGAGGTGATTCAGGTAATTGGCTTAACCAACGAAGACGAGGTATCAAAGGAATATCGACCTCTCAAACAAATTATCGAGCGGCTAAATCGTACCTTTAAAGGAAACTATCGATCCACTCATGGTTTCGGGTCAGAACATGGTTCTGTTTCTTTTGTGACCTTGTTCGTTGCTTACTTTAACTTTCTAAGACCACATTCAGCTTTAGAAGGGAAAGTACCAGTAACGCTTCCTGAGCTAGATAAGCTTCCAAACATGCCTGCTAGATGGACAACTCTTATTGGTCTTGCCCAGGATTGGATAAGTAAGCAAACTGCCTAACTTTTGTTTAGCTGAGCCCTTCCTAGCCATCGGCGGAGCGCACTCTTGACAAACCGAACTTGCCAATGGTTTAAAATGGAAATACCAAGGGCTTATTTAGCTATGCCTTCTTTTGTCCTCTTCGCCCTTGTTAAACCTCTCGCTAAACCATTGGCGTGTTTGTCAAGAGCGATGGCGGGTGTCTCAGCTAACCAAAATGGTAGTATGTGTCAGAGATCCTTAGTTTTCATAGAACTTTTGACACTACCTCTTTGATGTACTTATCTATTTTACCATAAATTTTGAGAATTTAGGTAACAAAACGATAGTCTAATATAATGATAGCTTTAAGTTGAATTTGTACCTTATAGCGACAACGGAAAAAACAACTAGTCTAAGCTTCTGGCCCGACCTCTTTTAATCGGCGATCAAGTACTTTAATTACATTTTCGACTTCATTAGTTGGCACAAGTGAATATCGATCTCCAATACTCATTTCAAAAAAACATTTGTTACCTTCTGCTTCTGTAATTCTAGTCGTTAAACCTACTCCCGTTTCCTCATAAAGCTCTACTAAAATTGTTTCTAGCTTTTCCTCTGATACCTGAACGTGAACATGAAACATATTTGAAACTGGAACTAACGGTTTCGTTTCAATACCTTCGCATTGATTAAAATACCTAGCCAGTTCAACCGCCTCATCATAATATTGGCTCATTTTATGAGCTCTTTTATTGAAATAATAATCAGCGCTAATGATATATGGATAAAGGCTAATTAGATCCCCACCTTGTCTCCTTTTCCAAACAATAGAATCTTTTATAAAATCGTGATCGCCAGCTAAGATTGCTCCTGCAATTCCACCAATTCCTTTGTACATCGATACATAAACACTATCAAAAAGACGGCTAATTTCAGGGGCAGACTTTCGATAATAAGGCAATATTTCATATAGTCTAGCCCCATCTAAATGAATTTTAATATTTTTTTCACGACAATAGTTGGAAATGGCTTCAAGCGTTTCGTAATCTGGTAATTGCCCGCCGATCTCACGTTGTGGTAATTCCAGTAACAAACAAGAAATCTCTTTATCTATATTGACAACATCTGCCAATTGAATAACGCTGTCTTTATCTGCTAACAAGATCGATTCGATTTGGTGAAGTTCTTTTAATCCATCTTCTTCACGAATTTCTAAATGGCTCAAAGGATGATATGCCACTCTTTTCAGTCCTTTTTTATCACACCAAATTCTTAAGGCGATTTGCTGGGCCATCGTTCCACTAGGAAAAAAAACAGCTGCCTCTTTCCCTAAAAATTCAGCCATCTTCTCTTGAAATTCATCAATGATTTTACCCGTTCCGTAATTATCACTTTCTAGATCACTTTCAAAAGCTTCTAACGCCTCTTTTAGTACAGCAAGGTCTCTTTTACTATGACCAACTAATTGATACTTTGTCTGATTGTATGCTTCTATTAAACTAAGTTTTTTCGACATTAACACTTGCCCCCTTCATTATGAATTTACACCTATTTCTGGATATTACATGCTCTTAAGCCTATCAAAAATGAGGATTAATGATAATTACGCCATATTCAAAAAGCATCTTTTTGTAATGAAGTAGAGTAAACTCCTCAAAACAAGAGTAGAAACAAATTTGTCACCATTATTTTACACATTTCAGGAAAATAGTAAGGTATTATTCTTTCATTTCAAGTCATAGTTAATTATAATAATAATTATAATTATTATCTAGTTTACATTTTTATCAAAAACTAGAATTATAATTATTTATTACTATATTTTAACATTGAGAGGGGAAATACAAATGGAAGCCAAAGACAATGCTAACATTGGGAAATGCCCGTTTGGTCACGGTAGCTCTACTAGTCACACATCTAATGGTACATCAAATAAAGACTGGTGGCCAAATCAATTGAACTTGAACATTCTACATCAGCATGACAGAAAGTCTAACCCTATGGGAGAAGAATTTGATTATGCAGAAGAATTTAATAAGCTAGACTATGATGCTCTTAAACAGGACCTTTACAACTTAATGACAGACAGTCAAGATTGGTGGCCTGCTGACTATGGACACTATGGTCCGTTCTTTATCCGTATGTCTTGGCACGCAGCTGGTACATATCGTACAGGTGACGGCCGTGGTGGTGCTGGAACTGGCAACCAGCGCTTTGCTCCACTTAACAGCTGGCCTGACAACGGCAACCTTGATAAAGCCCGTCGACTGCTTTGGCCAATTAAGCAAAAGTATGGTAACAAGATCTCTTGGGCCGACTTGCTTGTATTAGCAGGGAATGCTGCGATTGAATCAATGGGCGGTAAGACATTTGGCTTTGGAGGAGGACGCGCTGACATTTGGCATCCAGAAGAAGATATCTACTGGGGGAATGAGACTGAATGGCTAGGTGATAAGCGTTATTCTGGAGAGCGTGATCTTGAAAATCCACTAGCTGCTGTTCAAATGGGTCTTATCTATGTTAACCCTGAAGGGCCAAATGGAAAACCAGATCCAATTGCAAGTGCTAAGGACATTCGTGACACGTTCGCGCGTATGGGTATGAACGACGAAGAAACAGTGGCACTTATAGCTGGTGGACATACATTTGGTAAAGCGCATGGTGCTGGAGATGCAGCCCACGTTGGTCCAGAACCTGAAGCTGCTCCTATTGAAGCACAAGGTCTTGGTTGGCTAAGCTCCTACGGCAGCGGTAAAGGCCGTGACACTATTACGAGCGGTATTGAAGGAGCATGGACTGCTAACCCAACACAATGGGATAACGGTTATTTTGAATTATTATTCGGCTATGAATGGTGGCTTACTAAGAGTCCGGCTGGTGCGTGGATCTGGCATATTGTAGATCCTGATGAGAAGCACTTAGCCCCAGATGCAGAAGATCCATCAATTAAGGTTCCAACAATGATGACAACTGCTGATATGGCGTTACGTTTTGATCCAATTTATGAAAAAATTTCTCGTCGTTTCTATGAAAATCCAGAAGAATTTGCGGATGCATTTGCTCGAGCATGGTTCAAATTATTGCACCGTGACATGGGTCCTAAAGCAAGATATCTAGGTCCAGAGGTTCCACAAGAAGATCTTATCTGGCAAGACCCTGTACCAACGGTTGATTATGACCTAACAGATGCCGAAGTAGCCGAGCTTAAAAGAAAAATTCTAGACTCAGGACTTACAGTCAGCGAGCTAGTAACAACTGCTTGGGCTTCTGCTAGTACGTTCCGCGGCTCAGACAATCGTGGTGGCGCTAACGGTGCTCGCATCCGTCTTGCTCCACAAAAAGATTGGGAAGTTAACCAACCAGAACAACTTACAAAAGTACTAAATGTATTAGAAGGCATTCAAAATCAATTAGATAAAAAAGTAAGCATTGCTGATTTAATCGTACTAGGCGGTAGTGCAGCAGTAGAAAAAGCTGCACGAGTGGCAGGCTTTGATGTGACTGTTCCATTTGTTGCTGGACGTGGTGATGCAACCCAAGAGCAAACAGATGTAGAAGGCTTTGAAGTGCTAGAGCCTATCGCTGATGGTTTCCGCAACTATCAAAAGAAGCAATATAGTGTAAGTGCTGAAGAGCTATTAGTAGACAAAGCACAACTGCTAAACCTTACTGCACCTGAAATGACTGTACTTATTGGCGGTATGCGTGTTCTTGGCACAAACCACGGTGGTACAGATCACGGAGTATTCACTGATACTGTAGGTACACTGACTAATGACTTCTTTGTTAACTTGCTTGACATGGGAGTACAATGGAAACCAGTGGACGGACACGTTTTTGAAGGACGTGATCGTAAAACAGGTGAAGTAGTACGAACAGCAACTAGAGTTGACTTAGTATTCGGTTCAAACTCAGTGCTCCGTGCCATAGCAGAGGTTTATGCTCAAGACGATAGCAAAGAGAAATTTGTACGTGACTTTGTTGCTGCTTGGGTAAAAGTGATGAACGCAGATCGCTTCGATCTTAATCAAGTAGATCTTAAGAAAGCTCAATTATCTAGCAAATAAGTGTAATAGAATACCACCGTCAATTCTGACGGTGGTTTTTCAGTTACGTATAAAGTGAAAAAAACAGACAAATTCACTCGCTAAAATATTAAAACTTTGACAACCAAAATCACAGTATAATTCACATCGTAGAAAAGCACTAAGAACAGTTCTTCGTGCCTTTTTAATCTATTGCTTGATTAATGAAGCATTCGTTATAAATACTAAATTCCGTTCAAGTAGTCAATTAATTGTTCAATATTATTCTTCTTTGCATCTTTTGCTAATGCATTTCTAAAAAGATTATAAGCAATCTCATCATTATCATTTAGCCAACTGATTGCTTTTTTCGGTCCTAAATACCATAAACCTTTTAAATCAAAATAGATTTCCAAGCTGTCTTTAAGCATCCAATGAAACCTATAATCACCCTCGATGTCATTTTTGTTAGACCTTAGATACATTTTTCTTAGCCATCCTTTTAAAAACTCTTTTTCTTCATTAGATAGCTTTTTTGGACCTTTATTAAATATATTTTCAATTTCTAATAAAAACTCCTCGGCCACCCCCTTATCATTTAGCAATATTTGCCCTTTATTAACACGCAAAAATTGTTCAGGATTATCCATCTTTTTCGTATTGTATATCCAAACATCTAATTGTTTATCTTCAAAAAATTCAATGTCATTTTTATTCACAGTTATATCGGAAAAACAAACAATATCTAAGTCACTTTCCTCAGTAAAATCACCACTACTGTATGAACCATATAATATCATTGTATGTGAATTATATTTTTTCTTTAGATGATTTGTTACTTTTTCTAATAATACATTTTCGTTCATTAATACATCTCCTCTATCAAAGAACATCGTTTATAATACAAGGTTTTTTCTTTACTACTTCTTTAAGTTCGTCATTTCCACCAACGTGAATTGGGTAAGAAACCACATGTGTAATAGTTTGTGAAGAGTTTGTTTGCACCTTTATTTTAGTCGATTGTTTTCATCCATTCCATTAAGACTAGGTCATCGTTAAGTTCTTTAATTTCTCTAAAACCACATTTCTTATAACTTGCAATTGCTCTATGATTATATTTTTTTACCTCTAATAAAACACTAGAAGCACCTTTATTATTACTAAGGTAGTTTAACATCATTTGAATCATTGATGTACCGATCCCTTTACCCCATAATTGAGTTTCTCCAATGAATTGGTCTATTCCATAAATATTTTGGTTTATTGGTGTAAACGGGCACATTATTCCGGACTCCCATTTTCACTTTAATCCAGGAGAAAATCTGAAATAATGTGCTATTTTTTTCACTTTATTTCGGTATATGCAAATTTCCTTTCAAAATATACCGGCTTTTTTCGGAAAAAAGAAGCCTCTATAAAGAGGCATCGATGCGAATATAATCCTGTAGTATTAGCCGTATTTTGTAAACCTCATAAGTATGCAGGACAAACCTTACCTCCTGATCTAGAGTTACGAACCAATCAAAATCCTTTTCTAAATAAGCATGAAAATGCCTGTTCTTAATCCGAAGTTCAAACGTGTAACCTTGTTCTATCCAGTAAGGTTGCTGCCCAATCCATACTCGCCATTCCCCCTGATGGTGGTCAAATACTAGTATCCCGCGTTTCACGATAATCCATTTTCCTCAATAGCTAATCTGACGATTTCCTCATCTATCTGTTCTTTCTTTAATTGAGACCCAAATAATAAACTGTTAATGGTTAATTTATTTATAACCCTTGGACAACCTTGAGAGCGTGTGGCAATTGCTTCTATAGCGGTTTCCGTAAAAATGGGCATTTTTGCTCCAGCTAACTTCATATGGTGATTTATATAGTCTGATACTTCCTCTTTAGATAATGACTGGATCTCGTACTTCATAATCATTCTCTGTGAGAGTGGGCGATTATGGTTTAGTGCTAATCTAGTTTTTAAGTGAGGTAACCCAGCTAAAATTAGGATAAATGGATTGGTTGAATCCATTTGAAAGTTAAATAATAGCGCTATATCCTGCAAAAACGCATCCTTTGCCATATGCATTTCATCCAAAATGAAAACAGGGGTAATCTTGCGTTCCACTGACATGCGCTCAATCCCTTGTTGAATTTGCCTGAATAGATCGACTTTACGGAACTTCGGTTCCTCTCCTAATCCATAGGCTAATCCTCGATAAAAATCCATAACACCGCCCGTTGAAAGAGGGAAATAGACTACATGATATAAAGACGGGTTTAATGATTCCTTAAAGGACCGTAAGGTAAAGGTTTTTCCTGCACCAGGATCGCCAATTAGAAGGCCCATTCCCTTTGATTTCTGTAGATAATTTAATGCTTGTAAAGCACCTTGGTAATCAGGAGAAAGATATGCCTCCGAAGGTCGTATATCCTTTGAGAATGGTACTCGTGCTAGGGAGTAAAATGATTTATACATGATCTTGTTCTCCCTTCACATCAGCCGATTGAGTCAATGCAAATGGGGAGCGAATTCGTTTGACATGTGCATTATCCTTCATAGATACAGGTATGGCTTTAGCTACTTCTTTGTTTTCTTCAAAGACATAGATCCCATTTTCGTCAAATCTCACATCGATAGATTGACCAATAAAGCAGGATGGGACCTCATAGAGTTTTTTATCTATTGAAATTGTGCCATCAGGTTTCACTTTTCGCTGTTCTCGTTTCAAGAAAATCGTCTCTAGTATAGACAAATCCTCTAGAAATGTTATATCCTTTAGTTGAGATTCAAATACCTCAAGCGGTGTTTTATTGTCTAATGAGGCATGAGCTCTTCTATGATAATCCCTTTCTAACCAGTTCCAGAACCGTTCGTTTAACTCCTCTAGGGAGTGTACTGGGTCGGTTTGTAATAACGGATAAAATCGTGTTTGAATCGTTTTAAACAGCCTTTCTACCTTACCTTTCGCACGTGGATCATAAGGTTGGGTATGGGCCAGTGTAATTCCCAGCTGGGCACAGGCGTATTGAAGCGTTTCAGATCTATAAATCTTGCCGTTGTCCGCATAAAGGATAGTTGGCTTTCCTCTCCGAATTAAAGCTTCCTTCGTGACCACTCTTAACCCATCAAATTTCTCCGAAGAGAAAAATTGTGCATATGGAACTAGCCTTGAACAATCATCTATATAGGCTATTAAAAATGTCTTTGTCTTTTTTCCATTGATTGGTACATATGGCCCATGTGACAGATCAGCTTGCCACAACACATTCACCTTATCGTGAGCGAAACGTTTTCTTTCCGGTATGGCCAACATTTGTTTCCCAATAAGGTTGTGTTTTTTTAATAATCGAATTATAGTAGAGTAAGATATTTGGGTTTTTTGTATCTCTCCTCGTTCGATTAGTTGTTCGTAGAAAACACTAACTGGCATATGGGGAGTTTTTTTTCGTATTTCAAGAATTTGATCTTGGTCATCAGGGGATAGCCTGCGTGAGTTCCCGCGATCTATACGTTTCTTTGGTTTTAAAGCTTCAAAACCATTCCTTCGATAATTAAGAAGCCATTCTTTCATTGTTTTCTGCGCAATTTTCTTTTCACCATAATAAGGAATAGAATGAACTTTCCCTTCTAATCCCTTTAAGTATTCTTTCGAATCTACTTGCCCATTAAAGAGCGGGGCTATTAAGCCATATCGAAATAAAGCCACTTGTTCGCGTTCTTTTTCATTCATGGAATCTTCCTCCTTTTAATCGAAGGACGACCGGTCATCCATGGTTATAATTCTACTTTTTTTGCTATTTTGTGACTATGAAAAAGTTATGTGGGAATGAGATTATTTTTAAATTCACTCAAATATGATAGAATTAATTTGCCATAAGGTATTTTGCTAAGTGACCCTGTGACCTTCGTAAGAAGGGTGATTCGCCAAAATCATGGATCATTTTCATATATTTTATGGCCTCTTTTTTTATATCCCCCGACTTTCCACTAATCTCCCCCAAACTAATAAAGAATGTATGAATCCAATTAATGCATTTTAAATATCGACAAAGATAAAATCTCAACAATTGACGGCTGCCATTTACTCTCTTGTTTTGTAGAATCTGATTAACGCGATCCAATACGGTTTTGACGGTATGCTGGAAATACGGTATTAGAAAATCTGGTAGAATAGAAATATTCACTTTGCACCCTAGACATCTAAGACGGCAAATGGGAATATATGATGTCTCTTCTTCAGTTATTCCATACCTCCAATAATACCCATTTCGATGTAGGTTCCCATGAGCTAGACATTTACAATTAGGACATTCATCAAACAATGGAAAATCATTCTTCTTTCCTCTTTCCCCATACTCAACCAACCCAATTCCGAAGTCATGAATTTTAATCATAAAAAAACCTCCCCCTCAATATGCAAAAAACTTAGCATATTATTTCAGGGAAGTGAATAGGCAATTCCGGAGGAATTTGAAAAATTCAATAGACTTTTAGAAGATTTAATGTGCCCGTTAACATTATTGGATAGCCGTATTTTTCTAGTTCATCTACTCGTATCTCATAAAATTGTATATATCCAATTGGTTCATTTTTGTATTCTACTATACATGGAACTACATAATGTTCTCCTTCAACTCTTGGTCCATATTTTTTTGTCACTAGATCTAAATTTGATGGTGCTTCTTCGTAAAACTCCAATACGTCCTGATCATTGAGCCATTTAACCATTACATCAAAATCTTTACGATTCATAAGTCTAATAAGCAAGTTGTTTTTTTGTATCATACCTATACCACCCTTACACATCTAAAGATTAGCTGAGAAGAACTAGACTCGTTACTCTCAAGTGCTACTCATGCACGAGAGATCGCTCATAAACTTAGCTACTTTTCATTTTTACTCATCCTCTTCTCAAAGACAGCGTCACATACCATATTGTACATTGTTTCAACACCAGTTTCTGAGGCTTCAAAGTTGTAAGCATTGCTAATATCAATTCCGATGTTTCCAGCTTCTATCGTAGCGTCAATATTAGCACCAAGAAAGATAAACTCCCAATTATATTTCTCCTGCTGATGCTTAATCAAATCTTTTATTTTTTCATAAGTAAATTCACGACTGCTATTTTCCATACCATCTGTTGTAATCACAAAAATAACTTTACCAGGCCGTTCATCCTCAGTAGTTTTTGATAACCGATAGCCAACATCTAAGATCGTTTTTCCTACCGCATCTAGAAGTGCTGTAGATCCCCTAACGTAATACTCCTTGTTGGTTAACGTTACTTTTTTTGCGTCAATCCCATTCCATAAAATCTCATACTCATCATCAAAAAGAACTGCTGTGACAGTAGTTTCTCCGTCAACTTGGCTTTGACTTTCAATAAAAGCGTTAAACCCATTAATCGTGTTTTTTTCAAGTCCTCCCATCGAACCACTTCGATCAAGTAAAAATATAATTTCTGTTAAACTCTGCTTCATATTATTATCATCCTTTCAAATTAGATCATGATATAATAGTAGCTGAGTTTATCCTTGATTTGGTCACCTCGTAAGCGACATTTCCCTGGAGGTAAATAATTTGCTTGAAAAACAGTTATTAAAAGAATTACAAGAATACGTAAACATCCATCTAACCACATTTATATATGATATTTCTGAACCTGAAATCAATTATTCTGAAAATCAATACCATATGGAAATAGAAGACTTCATAAAAAATAAACGTAAACAAACATTTGCCCAAGTATTGTTTACGTTTATTGATAAAAAAGGCTATAGTGATGCAGAAATTTATAAAAAAGCTGGGCTCGATCGTCGACATTTCTCAAAAATACGTTCCAATCCCGAATATCGCCTCGGGAAAAATACAGCTATTGCTCTTGCCTTCGCTCTTGAACTAACGAAAAAAGAAGCCGAAAAACTGTTAAGTTCAGCCGGCTTCTCTTTGTCAGATAACGATACATTTGATTTAGTTATCCAATTTTGCCTAGAGAAAAAAATCTATGATTTACATGATGTTAATCAAGCATTGAACTATTTTAGTTTAAAGCCGTTACTTCGAGTTATCGAATAAGGCATAAGTAGCCATATTTTGCTTCATTTACTCCACTTTAAATTGATATGTATATCTCTCTAAATCAGCAGCTAATTTAGCAAGTGCTCCAGCAGATGCTTGAATCTCTTGAACAATAGCTAACTGCTCTTCTGTTTGTGCACTTACCTCTTGAGTTGCTGCTGCATTCATCATGGCAAACTCTTTGGTTTTTCTAACTGTTTCAGATAAAGCGTTGCTATCAGTCATTTGTTTTGTTGCCTTATAAACAGCTTCAGTTCGATGAGCGACATCTGTAACCGATTTATGAATCGATGAAAACTTAGTACCTACCGTGTTGACTAATTCTCTACCAGTAGAAACCTCTCTGATTCCTTCCGTCATTGAAGTCATAACCTCATTTATATCCCCTTCAATGATATTGATTGAATTTCCTATCTCTTTTGCAGATAAAGATGATTGCTCTGCTAACTTCCGGACTTCATCAGCTACAACCGCAAATCCTTTGCCGTGCTCACCAGCTCTTGCAGCTTCAATAGCAGCATTTAGGGATAAAAGGTTTGTTTGGTCAGCAATAGCCGTAATGAGGTTAGCTACTTTGGAAATGTTTGCGGAACGCTCGCCAAGATTATTTATTAACTTTTCTAGATTACTAATCTTTCCTTCTATGACCTTCATTTGTTCTGTAGATTTACGCACTTCCGTTGAACCGTCTGATGCTAACCGTAGTGTTTCCTGAACTAGGGTTGTCGCATTTTCAACACTCGATAAAATTTCCATTATTGTTTTATTTACATCTTTTAAAACATCTTGGCCAAGATGAATTTCTTCTAATTGTGCCTCGGAGCCTCTCACGACATGTTCAATACTTGCTGCAACTTGTTGAGTTGCAAGAGAGGTTTGTTCAGTACTTAAGTTCAATTCCTCAGCAGAAGTGGCTAAAAGTGAGCTTGTACTTCCTAAATGCTCAACCATTATACGAAGCGATTGAACCATTTGGTTACTTGATAAAGCTAGCATCCCGATTTCACCACTATTTTTTACCATAGGGTCAATGGATAAGTTACCATCTGCAATATCTTTTAATTGATTAGATACAATCGCAAGTGGCTTTGTTATGTATTTTGAAAAAAGAACGACAATCATCGTTGTGAAAAATAAGGCTAATAGTGCCATTAAAATTGCAGACATCATAAGTTCTAAACCACGATGGGCAATTATGAAACTAGAAAAAACTAAAAGTAACATTGGTATTAGCACAAACAAAAAACATTTTAAGTTCATATTGTTTCTGTTATTCAAAACTATGACCTCCAATATAATCTCTTATTCTTCTATATTCTCTCTACCATTAACAACTCAGATTTCCATCTCCTGTTAATTATCTAAATAGTATCAAAAATTAGTAAATATTTCATCTTTATTTTTTTAGAATATTACAATCACACTATTCCTTCTCGCAATTTTGCCTCATACCTCGTTACTAGCAACCTGATTTTCAAATTTAAAAAAGAAATAGCACGTATATATAGGTCCGTCCACCTATATATACGTGCTAACATACAAGCTGTCACCTTCAAGCCATTCGGCAAAAAAGACTTGATCAGGTTTGACAATTCCTTTTGCATCTAGCTGACGTTGCAGCCACTGTTCGTCATACCCTGCTTGTTGTAAATTGTCAAACAATACTTCGCCGTCACTAATTAAAGCAATTGGCATATAGACAGGCTGAGGCTTCTTATTAAAATCTCTATTTGTTGGTTTATCATATTGTGATTTTCTTAGAGCATTTACGGTCCCATTCGCTTCTAAGATGGCATATTCCACTTCACGCATTGAAAATATACCCTTATCCCGTAGCAAATGTTGTAATTGATTGATATCTAGTTTACTTTTCTTTAATTCATGGCGATCGAGTTTCCCATTACGGATGACAATCGCTGGATTTCCTTCTAAGATAGATCTTGTGTTTTTATATTTTTGTGTAATCCATTCTAACAGGTAGATAAATGTTCCCCATAGCCCAATTGCATAAAGAACATAACGAAGACCGATTTCTTTATTATAAATCGCGTTACCAATTAACTCTCCAAGGACAAGTGCTGAAACAAAGTCGAAGGGGGTTAGTTGCGTAATTTGTGTTTTTCCTAATAATTTTGTTACAAGAAACAAAGCAAAAAATCCGACAATAAGTTCTAATGATAGATGATAATAATTTGTATTCAAGTTTTCTCCCCACTTTGGTTTAAGCTCTTTTTCCATTCTAGACAAAGAGTTGAGGAGATAAACTTTTAAAGTGTCTTAAATAGCGACTTTATATTAATTCAACAAAAAAATCGACTCACCTCAAAAAATGAAGAGTTAAACCGTTAGATTTAACCCTCCATTTTTCACTCATCATTTCTTCCACGAATCTTTTAATGAGACAATTCGGTTTAAAACTAGTTTTTCACCTATTGTATATTTTGTATCTATACAGAAATACCCATGGCGTAAAAATTGAAATTTATCCTCTAGCTTTGCTTCTTTTATTGAAGGTTCAACAAGAGCATCTCTGAGTATTATTAACGAGTCAGGATTAATTTTTTCATCCCACGTTTTATTTTTATCGTTTAAATTCTCATCATCTTCAATCAACTTGTTGTACAAGTGAACATCTACTTTCAGTGCATGAGCTGCTGATACCCAGTGAATGGTTCCTTTTACTTTGCGCCCATTATACCCAGTTCCACTTTTCGTTTCTGGATCATACGTACAGCGGAGTTCAATGATCTCACCGTTTAAGTCTTTCACCACCTCATTGCACTTTATAAAATAAGCTCCCATTAAACGAACTTCGCTGCCAAGAGTTAATCGTTTAAATCCTGGTTCAGCCACTTCCATGAAATCAGTTTTTTCAATATAAACAATGTTTGAAAAAGGAACTTCTCTACTCCCTAACTCGGCATTTTCACTATTATTCTTAACCGGAAGAAATTCGCTTTCCCCATCTGGATAATTCGTGATGACAACTTTAAGTGGATTTAAAACAGCCATGACACTCTTCACTTTTGGTTTCAGATCATTTCTTATGGCATGCTCAAGCATCCCCATATCGACTACTGTTTGGTGTTTAGCTAAACCGATTTCCTCAATAAAATGACGTATCGCCTCAGGTGTATAACCTCTTCTTCGTAAGCCACGAACTGTAGGTAAGCGTGGGTCATCCCAACCATCTACAAAGCTTCCACTTACTAATTCACGTAAGTAGCGTTTACTTGTCACTACACCTGTTAAATTTAACCGGCCAAATTCCCTTTGTTTTGGTGGCTCAGGAAGATCTAACTGATTTAAAACCCATTCATATAAAGGTCGATGATCTTTAAATTCAATTGAACATAATGAATGGGTAACTCCTTCAATCGCATCTTGGATTGGATGGGCAAAATCATACATAGGATAAATGCACCATTCATTTCCAGTTCGATAATGGTCGGCATGAATAATTCGATACAAAACAGGATCACGTAAGTTGATGTTTGGTGAATTCATATCAATTTTTGCCCGAAGAACTTTAGATGAAGTGGGAAACTCACCATTTTTCATTTTCAAAAATAACTCAATGTTTTCTTCTATAGAACGATTGCGATTCGGACTATCTGTCCCACCCTCTGTCAATGTGCCACGATATTCTTTCATTTCTTCTGGTGACAAATCGCAAACAAAGGCCTTTCCTTTTTTGATGAGTGTTAGCGCACTCCCAAAGATTTCACTCGAATAATCTGAGCCGTAAAATATATTTTCACCAGGACTATACCCTAGCCAGTTGATGTCTTCAATAATCGAATTTACATACTCCACATCTTCTTTAAGAGGATTTGTATCATCAAAACGAAGATGAAACTTGCCACCAAATTGTTCGGCGATCATATAGCTTGTATGGATTGCGTAAGCATTACTGATATGCAAGTACCCATTCGGCTCTGGCGGAAATCGAGTGCAAATCGGTCTCTTAAACACATCTTTCTTGACATCTTCTTCTACAATTTTTGTTAAAAAGTGATTAGTGAACATCTTGCAATACCTCCTAAAGTAATAATTTAAAGCAAATAAAAAAATCCCACCCCCAAGACAATTAGTCTTGGGGACGAGATTAAAAGTTCGTGGTACCACCCCAGTTTATTAATATGTCACCATATTAACCTTTTCAGGTACGGCAATCAGCTTATACCCTAGCTCTATAACAGGAGTATCTGTCACACCATCACGATACGTTCCGATGTGCTGCTCAGAGGCTTGTTTCAATAAGACATTCTTACTCCTTTTCAGCATCCGGAGCTCTCTGTAAAGAATTGACGTTATTTACTCTTCTCTTCATCGCGTTTAACATTTGCTATATAGTATCACCAAAATTAGGGAATTGTAAATACATTAATTTCTAATAGTTAATTTTTGTTTTATATTAAACATAATTTTTGAGATAAAGTTTCATACTAAGACGACTAATAGCTAGGGAGTGTTTCCTTTGAACTTTCAATTTGAAAAAAGAATTCTAAGAATTTTATTAATCTCTGGTCTTATTTTATTGCCAATTTCATTAGGAGGGCGAAATTATAAAAAATGGGTCATCATTTTTTTACTAAATTCTTATGCTAACTCATTTATTGCCCCTATTTTAGCGAAAAAGAACTATTTAAAATACCCAGTACGTTTTTTTTCAAAGTTTTACCAAAGTAGCATCATCTATGATTACTTTCTCTGTTCGTTAGTGTCTGTATGGTATTGTCGAATCTCACATCAAGATAAGTGGCCAAAAGCATTTCTAAAAGTCTGGCTTCTTGCTCTACCCCAAGCAATTGTCGAAATGTGGTTAGAAAAAAATACGAGCCTAATTAAATACAATAAAGGGTGGACATGGATTCATTCATTACTAACAATAACAGTTGCTAAATTATCTGTTAGAAATTTAATTCCACTGATCAATTTATATGACGAAAAAATTAAGGCCGAAACAACAAAGAAGTTTTCTAAAGAGACTAACACAGACAAAGATAACATGCCTTTAAATAGAAAACTCAAAAGCCTTAAGGAAACTATTAAGGTTTATTAGTGACTCTAATTTGGAAAATCCTGGCACCAAGATAACTATTAGACTTTTTAGTTCCCCTCATTAGTACTTCTTATCCCATGGATAACGAATAAAACTTGGCACAAACCCTGATGATAAATAAATCGGAAGTGAAGATTCAACAATTACTTCCTGTGCACCTAGTTCAGCACAACGGCGAACACTCTCTAAAACAGCCGCTTTTCCTAGACCCATATTCCGAAAGTCTGGGTCTGTGCAAACCGGTTCTACGTAAGCTACCTTTTTCTCTTGGCATAGCCACATTCCAACATAAGATACAAACATTCCATCAGGAGATTCAACCGCAATGGTAAGATCTTTACGAAAATTAGGGGCCGATTGCATCAATTCTCTCCCCTTTACCCCATCTTCTGGTGGCTCTCCCTCATGATTAAACCCTCTATGTTGAACACGATCAACTTTAACTAGATCATTATTCTCTTCTAGACTTCGAAGAGCAAAACCTTCAGGCAACTTAATAGTTGGAAAAGGCTTTATCCTATCAAAAAAACAAATCGTGTTGTACTGAAGGTTTTCCTCGTTCCTAACAAATTGATTGTTCAAAAATAACTCATTCAATTCATAGTCAAAGTCGTTCCCATATACTCTCAGCTTCTTCTTGCCATCCTCTACTTTAAAAAGATATTCTTCTGCATGGGCGAGCATTTCAGGTTTTAAGTAAGTATGGTCTGGATGAACGGTGAAAAATGCTTCTCCTTCACCAAGTTCATTGTGAACAATCGCAACAATCTTGCCATCTACCTCCCAAACCCCACTTTTCTCGGAAAATTCATCTTGATAATACGAGTGAAAATGCATATACTCCCACCTTGATGGGTGCCAGTTACAGAACTTCCCACCTTGTTGATAAGTATCAATTAACAATTGAAACACTTTTTCATAATCATTCTTTCGGTTGTAAAATTGTTTTCTCACTTTCATTCATCGTCCGCTCCTTTTTTAATTGGACGCCTGCTCGGCAATTAGAACACTTCTAATGGAAAAAAGTCATAGCTAATTTTGTAAGCATAAAAAAAACTATAAGAAAGGAGTCCTCTCTTATAGTTAAATAATCCTTTTTTTATGAAATAGTCACCTGTGCAAATAAATAAAACAGGCGCTCTAATTCGTTATATCAAAGGAATTTCTTCTATAAAAATGACTATTTCTCGCAATTAGAAAAGACGTTCAAATAAACCTACCTATAAGCTAGTCCATCTTCTCATTTTTTTAATTCAATTTCTGAATTAGCGAGTCGTCAGTATCATTTTTACAGAATCCCCCTTCAACGTTACTAGTAAAATAATAGCTTTTTTTGAAAAATATAACAATGGATATTTTGTGAATTTCAGCAAAAAAAAGAGCATAAAACCTAACTGGTTTTACACTCCTAGCAAACATCGAATTATTTTGAGACTACTTTATATCCAAAACTCTCCATAATCGGTCTTCCAATAGGACCAGAAATGAAGTTGATAAAATCTTGAGCTTCTTTCTCATGCTTTGTTCGTTTAGTAACTGTTATCATTTGTTCTAGTGGAGCATGCAGTTTTTCATCAATTAAAGTGAAGTTTACTTGATCATTTTTAGCTAACGAAAGGGAAATAAATGCTACTTCAGCATTTCCGGTTTCAAGATAAGTCAGTGTATCAGCAATGTTTCGACCAAAAACTAGTTTACTTTCAATCGCGTCCCATAGACCTTCAGCCTCTAACGCTTGCTTTGCTGCTAATCCATAAGGGGCATGATCTGGATTGGCAATTGCAACTTTTACAAACTCCGGATTTAGTAATTCGTCCATCGATTCAATTTTAGAAGGGTTATCAACTCTAGTGGCAATCCCAATCCGCCCTAAAGCATAAATAGTTTTTGTATTACTAATGATCAATTCTTTTTCATCTAATTGCTCAATAAACGATTTGTCTGCGGCTGCAAAAATGTCAAAGGGAGCACCATTTTCGATTTGATCAGCCAGCTGTCCAGTCGAACCAAAAGAAAACGTTGCTTTAATTCCGGTTTCTTCCTCAAAAGCCTTTCCAACCTCAGTAAAGGCAAGGCTTAAACCTGCAGCAGCGGCGATGTTTAGTTCAACATTTTCTGGTTTATTTGCACACCCTAATGCAACAAAACCAAACAGTAAAAAGCCTACAATTATCAATTTAACGTTTCGTAATTTCATTTCAGCGATCTCCTTCTATGTAATAGCGTTTATCGACTTTATTTTAGCATAAACAAGCTCCTCAATAAGTGAATTAATTCACTACTTTTTGAGAACAGTTAGCTATCGAACAAATTGAAAAAAACATATGGCTATTCTCATGAATTATAGCCATATGTTTGAATTTAGAAAGCTCCTGAACCGCCACCACCGCCACCAACTCCACCACCTCCTCCACCAGATGAAGAAGAACCGCTTCCCGACTCAGCGGTGGTTGTGTTAGCCCTTTTAAAATTTGTTGAAACTGCAGCAGCAATTAGGAGTAGTGATGGATCGATGGAATAAGCATAACTTGGATCATGGCCAGTTCCAATTACTGGTGACTTAAAAGCTTTGATTAACGTTTCATTTTTCTTTTGCAAACTCTTTTCCTTAATACCGAGGCAAAAGATAAATGCTCGCATTTTTTCATCTTCGGTTAAGGCTTGCCAAGCATTTGTTGGAATGTTTTTAAACCGTTTCCTAAAGGTCCGCCATTCATAGGTGATTTTTGCCCCCACCCACGTTTTTGGGTGATAAGCAATCGCATAAATAATAGTCGTAAAGAATAAAAACAGTGTGGGCACAAACGCACCTATGAGATCGTATGCGATAAATAAAACTAGAAACGGTAACAAAATTAAACTTGATAAGGCAATCATCCACCGATACTTACCACTTTTTTTATAAAGATCTGCCTCTTTTATTTCGTTACGAAGTGCCTGACTTATTTTAGTATAGTAAGACTGATACTTTTCATGATTTTTCTTTTTCTTCGTATACGCAGTTAAGTCATTAAAACTAAATTCACCATCGTGACCCATTTCATCAAATAACCACTCGATAAAAATTGTTTCATGCTCTTGTAGATCTTTACGATTTACTAATCGAAAACGATGATCTTCTAACGTCTTTACATGACCCTTGCGAACTAAATCGAGTAATGTCGCTGCAATTAACTCAGGTGTAAGTTGTTGATAGTATGAGTAAAAAATCGTTGTAGGCATCGACAAAACTTGTTCTGGTACATATCGGTTTAAATCAAGTTCTCGGTTAATGGCTTCTCTTTTCGTTTTTGCTTGAAGCCAATTACGAACGAATAGCAAGAGAAGAATGAAACTAAAGATAGGGATTAAAAAGTAAGCAATATTCGCTAAAGCCTCCCTAGTTTCTTCAAAAGCAATCGCATCATCTAATAACTGCTGTTTTGCAGCGACTATTTCATCTCGCATTGGTTTATTTGAAGTTATCGTTGCTTCTGTAAATAAGCTTGGTTCATAGGCGACCCGAATATCACCGTTCGTCTTTCTTGGAACAGTTCCAAATTTGTATTTAACTGAGCCATCTTGTTGGACGACTTCCTTTTCATATGCTTCGTCATAACCAAAGGCAATGACATTTTTTGTTGACTCAGGTGGAATAACAGTAACGACTAAATTTTCATACATTGACTCATTGCTTCGATCAAAAAAAGGCCAATAAAATTCAGCAACATCTGGGTACACGTCAACTCCGTTTTGAATTACATAGTAAAGTTCGACAACAATTGTCTCGTCTTTTCCTGACCGATGAATCCGATGTTCAAATTTATTAGTTTCAATTTTTAATTCGGTATTGCCTTCAAATGCTTCAAACTGAACGATATCCGTTCCTTGTTTTGGAATTAGCTCTCGAATAATGCCACCAAACTCACCTTTGAACGCATACGTATGTGTTTCTTTAACGAAAACATCTCCATTACTTTGCAGCTTTGCATCAATTTCAACGTCTGTTATTGAGTAATCAACGGCAAATACTTGAGTTGGTAGAAGAAAAAAAACTAGTACAGTTATAAAAGCTATAAATCTTTTTCCCATGCATGATCACCTACTTTTTTTTAACTAAGTTAATATCAATAAATCAGCCATTCCTATTACTTAGTAGGCTGACAAGATATCTAGAAATTTGTTTCCATAACTATTTACGCAAAGATCCCACTAAGGTTTCATAATTTACCATAAAAAAGCAAACCTTAACGGTGTAACAATTGAATTTTACAATAGGGCATCATTTCATGTCCACTCCATACGAACAAAACAACTCTTGAAAAGCACTCTCTTTTCACAATTAAAAAATTATGTAAAAATGTATTTTCAGTATAAACAAAACTAAATAAGTGTGATAAAATAATTTATACAACGTAGAAATAGAACATAAGACTATAAATTAAATGTCCTCTCAGGACGCACATCTATCTTTTTAGGAATAACACACAACAATTAGGAGGAATAAATGTGGCAAAAGTTCTAGACAGTTTCTTAAAAGAAAACCTTGATGATTTAAAATCAAAAGGATTATTTAACGTCATCGATCCCCTACAAAGTGCTAATGGACCAATGATAAAAGTTAGTGGAAAACAATTAATAAACTTATCTTCAAACAATTACTTAGGTTTAGCAACCGATAACCGTTTAAAAGAAGTGGCATTAAAAGCCATCGAAGAGTTCGGCGTTGGTGCTGGTGCTGTTCGAACAATCAATGGGACGTTAGAGCTTCACACTGCTCTAGAAGATAAAATTGCTGAATTCAAACATACAGAAGCTGCAATTGCTTATCAATCAGGATTCAATTGTAATATGGCTGCTATTTCAGCTGTCATGGATAAAAACGATGCCATTCTTTCTGATGAGTTAAATCACGCTTCAATCATTGACGGCTGCCGTCTTTCAAAAGCAAAGATCATCCGTGTGAAACACTCTGATATGGATGATTTACGTGCAAAAGCTAAAGAAGCCGTAGAATGTGGTCTTTACAACAAAATTATGGTCATCACTGATGGTGTTTTTTCAATGGATGGCGATATTGCAAAATTACCTGAAATCGTTCAAATTGCTGAAGAATTTGATTTAATTACGTATGTTGACGATGCTCACGGTTCTGGTGTTTTAGGAAAAGGCGCAGGTACTGTGAAGCACTTTGGCCTTTCAGATAAGGTTGATTTCCAAATTGGAACTCTTTCAAAAGCCATTGGTGTAGTTGGTGGTTATGTAGCAGGTAAAAAAGAATTGATTGAATGGTTAAAAGTAAGAAGCAGACCGTTCCTATTCTCTACTGCCCTACCTCCAGCAGATATTGCTGCTTGTAAGAAAGCGATTGAAATTTTAATGGAAAGCACTGAACTTCACGACCGTCTTTGGGAAAACGGGGACTACTTAAAGAAAGGCTTAAAAGAGCTTGGCTTTAATATTGGTGATAGTGAAACACCGATTACACCTTGTATCATCGGCGAAGAGAAATTAACACAGCAATTCAGTCGTCGACTTTTCGAAGAAGGCGTTTATGCAAAATCAATCGTCTTCCCTACCGTTCCTCAAGGAACAGGGCGCGTCCGCAACATGCCAACAGCCGCACATACAAAGGAAATGCTTGATCAAGCAATTGCTATTTATGAAAGAGTCGGTAAAGAATTAGGGGTTATCTAAAAATAGACCATTTGAGGTTGACTTAGGAAGTAAAGCGTCAGATCCGTATTAACGGATCTGATGCCCACTTTTTAGAATTTGCCGACACTTATGCGTCTCTCTTAACTATATAGTTAGTCATTTACATTGAGAAAAAATAGGGGGTAAACGAATATGAAGAAAATTCTATTAACTGGGGCTTTAGGACAAATCGGTTCTGAACTAACTGTTAAATTACGAGACATTTACGGAGCAAGCAATGTAATTGCCACTGATATTCGTGATAACGGTGGAGATGTCGTTCAATCAGGTCCTTTTGAAATTTTAGATGTTACAAACACTGAAGCAATGTTTGACGTTGCCAAAAGACATCAAGTTGATACAGTCATTCATTTAGCTGCACTATTATCAGCAACAGCTGAAAAAATGCCGTTACTTGCATGGAACTTAAATATGGGTGGACTTGTGAATGCTTTAGAGGTTTCTAGAGAATTAGATTGCAAGTTTTTTACACCTAGCTCGATTGGCGCTTTTGGCCCTACTACTCCAAAAGACCTAACACCTCAAGATACGATCCAACGTCCTACAACGATGTATGGTGTAAACAAAGTTTCTGGTGAGCTTCTATGTGACTATTACTATCACAAATATGGTGTTGATACACGAGGTTTACGTTTCCCAGGTTTAATTTCATATGTTACCCTACCAGGTGGCGGTACAACAGATTACGCTGTTGACATTTACTACAAAGCGATAGAAGAAGGACGTTACACTTCCTACATTGATAAAGGAACGTACATGGATATGATGTATATGCCAGATGCTTTGAATGCTATCGTTAATCTGATGGAAGCTGATCCAACAAAACTAATCCACCGAAACTCGTTTAACGTTACTGCAATGAGCTTTGAGCCAGAGCAGATTGCTGCTGAAATTAAAAAGCACATTCCAAACTTTGTCATGGATTATGACGTTGACCCTTCTCGCCAAGCGATTGCTGATAGCTGGCCAAATGCTATCGACTGCTCTGCAGCAAAACAAGAATGGGGTTTCAAATCCGAATATGACCTTGCTAAAATGACCGTTGATATGTTAAACAAGTTAAAAAAAACGGTAAATGTATGAAAGACAACGAATAGACAAGTGCAAAAATCAGATGATTTTAATTAACCACAAGAAAAAGGCTTAGAGAAACTTCTTAGCCTTTTCTTTGTAGTTCTATTTTTGAGATTGTAATTTTAGCGAGACAAGCACCGCAACAATTAACACCGGTATCGCATAAATTTGCCCTACTAACAATTTCCATCCAAACGAATCATAACCTTCAGAAGCTGGAATCGAGACAGCTATTAAATTTACAATTAGATAAACGATTAGCGGAATATATTTTTTTTCAAGTGCTTACCTCCACAGCTGTTCAATTTGAGTTTAGCCAAAAGCTATGACTAAGAATAACCTCAACGGGCTCTTCACCAATATATTCAACAACAAACACTTCATGACCAAGCCGTACAATAAACGAAGAAAATCCATCAGTATCTCTAATCCAAAGTTCATCAAACTGTGGGTCATTAATTAACTCGTAAGGACCATGAAACTTAACATTTTGTTCGACTAAGCTGTGAAAAAAGTATCTAGCAAGCCAGTTTGTTCTTACTTCATACCGTTTTGACCAGATCGTTGGTTTATAGGAAGGTCCCCCTGTGATTACGACCTTAGCCGATTGACGCAACTCATACTGTCTAGGCACGAAAAAACTCGATTTTTCAAGATAATAATCTGAAAAAAAAGTATCAAAATTATAAGTTACGTTACGATAGCCTTCGTTTTCTAAAATAGTTGAAAGTTTAATCACGGGTAAGTCATGTTCTGGGATCGCTTGATAGTCATTCTTTTGGAATAAGTCTCCAAGGCTTATTAACAACATAATCGCTACACCAATACTAAGTGCCGTATAAATACGCAATTTAAACCATGTCAGTTTCCTTTTATAATTAATATTGTGATTAAATTCTATACCGTTATTTAATCTACTAATCAGCCTTGATAAATGAAAAACACCCTCAAACATGTGAAAAGAAAGATAGGTAAACGTTATGATAACCATTAGGGTTAGCAAACCACTATTACTAAGAAAACTATGGACTAGATTTCCCAAAAAAGTGTTGATCTGCAACGTGATCATAATTACGGATAGTAACGTTATAAGTAATGCACGAATTGTTAAGCTTCGTTTCAGAATCGCGAGCGACTGAGCATGTTTTCTAGAGTCTGGATAAATTTCTTCTCCCACAGTATAATCTTTTTCACGAAAAACGTGTACATAGCCAATGGAGTCGATGTAATGCCAGCCTAATTTTGAATTTTCTTCAAGCTTATCTTGACCAAGTAGAGCATTTATCTGAAAGGTGTCGCAGCGGTATTTCATTGCCCTAGGCTCACCCTCTTCAAAGATTGCCTTTCCCTTTGATAATTCAACGAGATGCCAACCATTTGAGGCCATATCCGCAAACCACGCCTCTAATTCTTCGAGGTGCCAAGGTTCTAGGATTAGCCTTTTTTTCTTTATTTTTGTTTTCATCTGCTACCTCTTCTCTATGACTTTGGCAAGACTATAGGTTCATGCCTTTTCATCTCTCATCACCAACTACTACTTTTCGCTCTAAAAATCTAGTAATTCTATTAATGTTTTCTAAATTTTTTCCATAATCTATCATAGTTGTCGCAAGAACTGGTTTACTTTTTACCCGTACCGTTGTCGTTTCTTCAGTTACTTTATGCAGTTCAAATTCGATTACATCGCCCCAAGTGCTAATATTAAGTGGTGTTTTTGCACGAATAACGCCGCGGTTGAAGTCTTCAAACGTAACTTTTGTCCCTTTGATCGTAGAAGTAGCGACTTTACAATATTGAAAAGCTTCTTCCATTGATAAATGTAAATCAACTGTACTTTCCTGCACCACACTAGTAGAAGCATTTCCTCCACGAGATTTAACAGTTATATAATTAGCAATTCCTAATGTAACAACCATAAAAGTTCCAAAGATTAAGCCTATAATCATGCTTTCTGTTAGATCGCTTCCCATAAGAAATCTACTAAATCCAAAGAGTATAGCACTAACGAAACATAATACAACTAATTTTTTCATAACTTACCTGCCTCCAAACTACTAATCTTCTAGAAAATCATTGATTAGTATCCTATCATCATCACACAATTTAATTTGAAAAAAATTCCATAACAGTCCAATTATTTCAAAAAAACAAATATTTTCAACATATTTTATCATTTAGTTTAAAAAACTGAACTTTTTAACCTAAGAATATATGAAAAAACGTTCCTTTAGTCACAAAGAAACGTTTGTCGGAATATCAAGACTGCTCCATGCCCCAACGTTCAACTAAATAAATATGAAAAAATCGTAGGAACACGCTTTTTCCAAGCAGCTTCATTATGTACCGCTTCATCAATAATTTCGAACCTACAGTTTTTTACTTTCTCTTTCAAAATAGAATAAACAGCTTCACTAGACTCGACATAACGCTTACAGTCAATGTGTTCAGTCACTTCATGTGTACCAATGTCTAAATAAAACTTTTCTATAGCTGATAAATCGCTTTGTTTAATTAAGTCTTCAATTTCTGCTTGATTAAACCAATAAGCCGAAGAAACTGAGGCAATTTTCCTAAAAACATGTGGGTATGTACATGCTGCATATGTAGAGATAAGTCCACCCATGGAACTCCCTGCCATCGATGTATCTTCAGGTTTTGTTCGATATTTTTCATCAATCAATGGTTTTAGTTCACGGACAATAAAGTCGATATAGTCCTTCCCTTCTCCACCAGTCTCACCTAAAAGCTCATGAAACACTTGGCTTTTCCAAGGACCATATTCATCTAAACGTTTAAACCCCTCGTTATTGCAATCGATACCAACAACAATAAGTTCAATAGTACTTTTTTCTAAAAAATCAGATATCCCCCACGCCACGCCAAATCCAGCATCTTCATCTTTAAACAGGTTCTGCCCGTCGTGCATGTAGAGAACTGGATACGATTTCTCTTCGTTATGGTGATAGCTTTTTGGTAAATAAATTCTAACCATTCTTTTGCGATTCAGCGGGGTAATCGTTACTTCAAAATGTTCAAACATATGTTTTCTCCTTATACAAGATTAGTTTGCCACATTACAAATTTATTTTCCAGATTGCATGTTATAGTTTCGCACAATCATCCCTGTTGATTTTATCATTCCCAGTTTTTCATAGAAAGGCTGTAGATCTTTGTCACACATGAGATCAACCATATAAATATCCTCTAATTGCTTTAGCATCTGACTAACTAACTGTTTTCCAATTTCTCTTTTTTGATAATCGGGTAGGACTTCTAATAAAGGAATGTAAGCAGATAATACACCATCACTTATGGCAGTAATAAAGCCAACGACTTGTTCCGTTTTTTCATCAATGGCAAGTACTATATGACTGCTGTTTTTTAATAGTTTTAGATGAGTAGCTGGCGCTGGCGGATTTGGCCATCCTACAAAAAAGCCAGTTAGCATCTTTTCCGAAATTCCTTCTAGCGAGCTTTTATATAACATTTTCCTCAACCTCTCTTTCATTTCTTCTGTTTAGCCTCTATCATTTTTTCTTCGCATTTCCCATTCTACATATTGACCAGTCAAAACTAGTCGTTTGAATGCACTCGCACAGGTCCCAGAGCTGATCCGTCATTCTCACTTCTATATTTCTATTTATAAGTTCTGCAAATACATCGGTAATGACAATTTTGTTAATCGGGATTTCAGTGACCTCACTTACATAGTAACCTGCACCTCTATCTTGCAGGTAAAAGTTTGTTGGATCAAATTCATATAAATATAAGGTTGTATTTTTCATTTTTTCAAACCACTGATGTTCAATCGCAATGACGTGGGTACTAGATTGTGATGAAAGGTACTTCTGTTTATCTTCCTCTGTTGTTCTCTCGTTACAGTGATAAGTCACTCTTGGACAGTCACGTGGTGTAAGAAAATTTGGTAGACAGGTTTCATTAATTGCCCAGACGAGTCCCTTGCTTTGATCAAGGTCTTTTCTCACTGGCAATCTTGGAACAAATATTTGGATATCACTTTCTTCACTTACATGAAATAACCTCATTTGTCGCCTCCAATTAGTCGTTTACTCTACCATTTCAGATGCTAGAGTTTGCTCCCACTCTTCTCGCAAAAGCCCCATTCGAATTGAGTCGTAGTAGGTTCCATTATAATAACGGCATTTTCTAAGCCTCGCTTCTAATGTCATTCCGAGCTTTTCGCCAACTTTCATCATTCGCTCATTTCCTGACCAGGTAGTGTAACCAACCCGAGCGATTAATGGTAGAGTGTTAAATAGATGATTAATCCAAAGACGAATGGCCCTTGTCCCGTACCCGCCATTCCAATAAGCTGGATCGTAAATACCAATTCCCATCTCTATCCATCTTGATGGTTCATGTTCCCAATAATAACTCACAGTACCAATAACGTTGCCATCCACTTCAATTACCCAACGACTATTTGAATGAATTAGTTTGTCCTTTTTGCTTATACACTCTTCATACGAGACCGGCTCATCATTGAAGTAGGGAGCATCCCACTTTGTCCACTCAGCCTCTTCCTCTTTGTACATCAACTTCCATACTACCGGCACGTCATCTTCATTAAACGGACGAATGCTTAATTCATGATCGTTATAACTCATAGAAAAACCTCCAATCCGCTCGCAAACTTAAAATCCCTACAATATTTTACCATAAAAAATGGAAGGGAGATTTGTTAATGGGAGATTACTATAATACAAGATCTCGTTTAGGACCGACATTTACAGTTTTTAGGTAATTATTGGCAATTCTCTTCTGTTTTCGCCCGTTTTTTACAGTTTTTAGGTGATTGCAGGCAACCTTTTCCTGTTTCTTGCCTACTTTTTACAGTTTTTAGGTGATTACAGGCACTTTTCTTCTTTTTCTTGCCCTTATTTTACAATTTTTAGGTAATCACGGGCAACCTTTTTCTGTTTCCTGCCTGCTTTTTACAATTTTTAGGTAATAACGGGCAACCTTTTCCTGTTTCTCGCCCACTTTTTACAGTTTTTAGGTGATCATAGGCACTTTCCTCAGTTTCTTGTCTATTTTTTATAGTTTTTAGGTAACAGCGTGCAACTCCTTCCTTTTCCCTGCCTACATTTCACAGTTTTTAGGTAATCTCACGCAATTCCAATCTTTCCTCAACCTCAGTTAACAATTTTCAGGGGATACATCTTTCCTTTCCTACACCCTCCTTCCCTAAAAAAATCGAGCACAAAACCGTCTCCGATTTTCTACTCGATTTACTATTTCGCAACCGTAACAATTTATTTCCCAAACTGTATTTGTCCTTTTTTCTCAAAACTATTTAAATCATGGGCCTCTATTTTTGAATTTGATAGCGTATAGAGGTTATCGCCGATATAAATTAGTCGAGAAATATGCTTTTGATAATCCCAATTATTATCTGAAATCACTGCCGTATCATAGTGAGTGATACGAGTTTTTAACTGAAAGCCTTCATCAAGGTCGAGACCATAGACATAAGCTCCTTGGAACGAGATTGATGGGTACATTGAACGTTGGTTGTTATTTGTGTTTTCATAAACGTCGATTGGAAAGCCAATGATGTTTTTCGCCTTTGAGAATAGTAATGCTTTGTGATTGTAAAGTAATTCTGAGTGCGTCCCACTGTCTCCAATGATCTCAACAAATTTTTCCTTCGGGTTGTTTACATCAGTTATATCAAACAACGCCATCTTAAAGCCGCGGACCATTGCGCCACCACTATCATTTTCCTCCGTGTCTTTCCCAAAGCCAATTAGATGATTTTCGTCATATGGGTGCAGGTAGTCACTGAACCCTGGAATTTTCAGTTCGCCGAGAATGTTTGGGTTCGTAGGGTCCTTTAAATCTAGCACAAACAACGGATCAACTTGTTTAAACGTGACAATGTAGCCCCTGTCCCCCATAAATCGCGCGGAAAAAATTCGCTCTCCCGGTGCAATTCCTCGAATAGAGCCAACCTCTTCTAATTTGCTATTTAGCACAAAAAGTAAGTTTTCTGAAGGATTGCTCTCACTCCACATATTCCCATTTGTTGTTGCAATCCGAAAATGCCCATTATGCTCATCCATGGAAAATTGGTTCAATAACGCTCCCTCTACTTTTCCTTCTGCTAAAAAGGTTGCTTCACCTTTATTCAATCTAAATTTATAAATAAGCGTTTCTTGATTTGTACTCGGGTTGAAAATAAGTGCCGCAATTTTTTCCCTTGTCGTTTCCTCAAAAAGGTGATGAGTTCTTGTGATATATAAATGTTCTGTGGAAGCATAAATCGTGTTTCCTGCCCCTAAATACGTCGAAACTGAAATCGGTTTTTTAAGATCTCCTAAATCCATTCCTGAAACGATTAAATAATTTCCTTCTGTAGACTCAGGGAAATAGTAGATCTTCTCCCAGTCAACCATTTGAAGTTCCTCAGAATGAGCTGTGTCACGGAATGTTGGCTTCATCTCATCAAGCACAACTTTTTCCCCCGAATTGTCTTCTCTTAAAAGATGGTACGGCAAATATTTATTCGTAATAATATACATTTGGTCGTTTATTTTTCGCGATGAAGAATAGTAACCTTCAATTTCAGCTTCACGGACAAGTTCTAAGTTATGACGCTCGTTTAACTGATAAACCTTTACTTGGGTGAATTCCTTATGATAGTAGCCTTTTGCATCATACATGGGGCGCATTCCGATTAAAACAAGATGCTCTTCATCTACGTACATTTCATACGGATGAAAATCGTCATAACTAAAACTTTCAGAATAAACAACTGTCATCTCATCAACCGGATTTACTTTTGAAATCACCAATTCATTGTCCCTAAGTTGGTAGATAAAAGAGCCGTCATTCTTGACCCGGTCCGCTTCATCAACACCATCTACTTGGACATTTGTAGTAGAGTGGTCAGAACCTCCGCTACTAGTTGCTGTATCACTCTTCAGTCCAGCCCCATCCATACTCATTTCCATAGCAGGCATAGCCTTTGCAAATGATTGCTGCTTCTTTTCAATCTCCTTTAAAATCTCTTCAAAATTTTCAGCCGTACCAACCACAGGAAGTTCTTTTCCAATCGTTATCGCCGTATTAGAAATCTGTTGCTTTGTTAAAGCTACGACAAAAATAAGCACAACTGCCAAACTAGCAAAAATTAGTTTCTTCTTCACAGTGCAAGCCCCCCTTTATATCTCTTACATTATTAGACGACATATGAAAACGATTAGTTTCAAGTTAAAAAGAAAAAGTAAAGGCTCTGTGCTGATAGAATGTTGGTTTTATGTAATTCCTTTAAAAAAGAGTGATTTATTTCCAAAACGATGTAAAAATCCGTTACAATTAGAATGTAATAATAATGCATTAGATGGAATTAAATATAATTTGTAAAGGGAGAAATAAAATGATAGAAAAGCACTTATCTGGGACTCCTATTCATTATTGGATAAAAGAAAAAAAGTCAGCAGAAAGTATTTTGTTTATTCACGCTGCTTTTGCAGACCATACGAGTTTTGATGAACAGATTAAATTTTTCGCTAATGAATATCAAGTAATTACCTTGGATTTAATTGGACATGGAAAATCAATTAAAACTCATAAAGGTGACAGCATTACGAAAACAGCGGACTACATTTTTAAACTATTAGAAAACGAAGCGATAAACAAAATTCATCTTGTAGGTATCTCTATCGGGGCGATCATAATACAAGATTTCGCTAACAAATTTCCTGATAAAGTAGCTTCCTTATGCTGCATAGGTGGATATTATATAAATAATTTTGATCCGAAATTGCAAAAAGAAAATAGTGGCGAACAAGTAAAAATGATGTTGAAGGCTATTATTTCTATTAAGTGGTTCGCTAAAAGCAATAAACTTATTTCTGCAGTTACGCCAGAAGCGCAAGAGAAATTTTATCAAATGAATATTAGATTTAAGAAAAGGTCATTCATTTATCTAGCACAATTAACAAAACTTGTTAATAAATTCAATACCACCAATCGAAATTATCCTGTTATGATAGGTTGTGGTATATACGATAATCCTGTAGCAATTAAAGTAGCTAATATGTGGCATGAAAGTGAGCCAAAGAGTAAACTGATCGTATTTGAAAATGCAGGACATCTTGTAAATATGGATACGCCACAAGAATTTAATAAAAAATTATTTGCATTTATAAAAGGTGACAATTAACTTTCTCTTTTATTAACAGGCTTAGAAAATTACTTAACAAAAAGCATACCAAATCGTTACTGATTGATATGCTAATTCGTATGTTATTTTATTTGAACTTCTCTATAGACTTATATGAAAACTAAATAAATTAACTATTCCTCAAAACCATTTCATCTCTTAAAAATCAAACAACCCATTATGCCCTTGATCAACGACTTTTAATTGTGTTTCAAAGTTACTACTAGGCGCTATGTCATCAATATGATGCCATTTACTTTTACTATCTTGCCAGTAAACTTTCCATTCTTTTTGGTCAATTCGAAATTGAGCAATATTTAGCTTAACCCAATCATCACTCATATACGCTGGTCTTTCCTGATAAAGAGTCACATTGCTCCCTCTTATCGTGAAATTTAATCTTAGTTCATTTCTTACATGCTTAGGAATTTTCGCTTCGATATATTCATCAAGTATCTTTGTTATCTTTTTTTTTGTAAATGCATCGATCATTGTTAAAACCACCTTTTAAAATATATGTAACTCTTCAATTCTCTTTGCCGCTTCAACTAATAATTTTTCATCACTTAGTAACCCAACTCTAACATAGCCTTCACCGTATTGTCCAAACCCATTTCCAGGTGCAACAACGACTCTAGCTTTTTCTAAAAGTAAATCAGCAAATTCCTCAGAAGTATAACCTTTTGGAACGGGTAACCATGCAAAAAATGACCCTTTAGGTGCTTCTACATCCCAGCCAATCTCTTGGATTGTTTTAATAAACGTATTTCGCCTTTTCTCATAGCAGTTGACTAGTTCATCAACACAGATCTGAGAATCAAGTAATGCAGTAGCAGCCGCTTCTTGAATGCCGCCAAAAATACTACAATAGTAATGATCTTGGATTAAATTTAATCCTTCTATTACACTAGCGTTTCCAACAGCAAAACCAATGCGCCAGCCTGCCATATTATACGTTTTTGACATGGTCATCATTTCAATCCCCACATCTTTTGCACCTGGGATCTGCATAAAGCTAATCGGCCTCTTACCCTCAAAACCAATGGCTCCATAGGCAAAATCATGAACTACACAAATATCATGTTCATCACCGACCACAATCGCCTGTTCAAATAATTCCTTCGTCGCTATGGCACCTGTTGGGTTATTCGGATAATTTAAAAACATTAGCTTCGCCCGTTGCAACGTTTCTTTTTCTAATTTTGAAAAATCGGGTAAAAAATCATTCTCAGCTAGAAGTGGCATGAGCGCCATCTCTCCTCCTGCAATGGCAACTCCTGACCAGTAGTCTGGGTAACCAGGGTCAGGCACGAGGGCAACATCGCCTTGATTTAAAAGACATTGACTAACCTCAACTAATCCTGCTTTTGCCCCAAATAAAACCGCAACTTCTGTCGTTGGATCAAGCTCTACGTCATATTCCCTTTTGTAATATGTACAGACGGCTTCTTTTAAAAACGAGTAGCCACGAAACGGTGAATACTTATGGTAGTTAGGATTTCCTGCTGCCTTTTTTAAAGCTTCAACAATATGAGCTGGCGTTGGCTGATCAGGATTCCCTTGCCCTAAGTTGATGATATCATCGTGAACCTGTTTCGCCGCCTCAACCTTTTGGACAAGCTTAGCAAAAAATTGCTTTGGAAGATTTTCTAAAACATCAGATTGTTTAAACTTTTTCATAGCGCACCTCATTTGTTTTTTATTGAAAAAAAAGCCATCTATCGTTAAAGTTAATTTAACGAAACTATGGGGAGTTGTTTTTGAATGAAAGTTACTTGTCTTCAGTTTGATATTGTTTTTGGCAACCCAAGTGCAAATAAACAACGTGTTCAGGAAGAAATAACGAAAGCCATGGTGGGCGCACCGGATGTGATCGTTCTCCCAGAACTATGGACAACGGGGTATGACTTAACTCGCTTAGATGACATTGCTGATACCAACGGCGCTGAATCCCAACTTTTTTTATCAAACTTAGCCAAAGAGCATCATGTGAACATTGTCGGTGGTTCTATTGCCAAAAAGACAGACGCTGGAATTACGAATACAACGTACTTTTTTAATCGCTCAGGTGATTGTATTGGTGAGTATAGCAAAGTTCATTTGTTCAAATTAATGGATGAACATCTTTATTTAAAAGCTGGTAATACTAAAGGCCATTTCAAGCTAGATGGCATTTCTAGTTCTGGCGTTATTTGTTATGACATCCGCTTTCCAGAATGGCTTCGTGCCCACACAACTGACGGCGCTGAAATTGTTTTCGTCGTTGCCCAGTGGCCTCTTGCTCGACTTGAACATTGGCGCACATTACTGATCAGCCGTGCCATCGAAAACCAGTGCTATATTGTTGCTTGTAATCGCTCTGGAAGTGATCCGAATAACGAATTTGCTGGTCACTCAATGATCATAGATCCGTGGGGCGAAGTTGTCGCTGAAGCTAGTAAACATCCAGAACATTTAACAGCAACCCTAGACTTAGAGAAAGTCCCACAAGTTCGCAAACAAATTCCTATCTTTGCCGACCGGAGGACAGATTTGTATTAAAAATTTGAATATTTTTATTATATAAGAAAACCTTGGCCTTTCGCCAAGGTTATCGTTTTTTAAGAGATAGTTATACACCACTATTTTTACTAATTTAGAGTTCATAAAACCCTTTCTATTATGTTAAAATTCGTATAAGCTATCGTTTTTCAAAGTTGCAGGATTTTGAACGAAATCAGATTTTAAGAGAGTAGGAAGATAAATGAACAATGTTTCTATTATTCAAATGTGGGAGGACTATCGCAAAAATAACCCAAATGCACCGAAAAATTATGTAGCTTGGTCATTTGGAAATACTAAAGAAATAGCTAATCAGCTAGCACTGTTAGTGTTAGATGAAGTAAAGACAGCCACAGCATCAAATTATACGTTATATGAACTAGAAAAAGAGGATTTGCCATATGCAGGTCTTATCAATATTATTCTTGATGGGGATGGAGAAGCTGTTGCAATAGCCGAAACGATATCCGTAGAAGTGGTTCCATTTGATAAAGTTGCCGCAGAACACGCATATCTAGAAGGCGAAGGTGATCGTTCATTAAGTTTTTGGCGTGACGTTCATGAAACTATCTTTAAAAAAGAACTTAAAGATGTAAATCTAGATTTTAATTATCAGATCCCGGTTGTTTGTGAAAGGTTTAAGGTTTTACATAAAAAAGTAATATAACGAATGAGAGTTAGACGGAGGAGGCATATTTAGTTGAGCTTTGAAGTTGCATTAGGAATTCAAAGAACTGAACATCATGATGTAAAGGTGAAATTTCGTGAAGCAGTGAGGGCAGTTATTATCGACGGTGATAAAATCCTACTAGTTCATTCCAATCTAGGAGATTATAAGTTTCCTGGTGGTGGATTAATGCAAAATGAGAGCCATTCGGAGGCATTGATAAGGGAAATTGCTGAAGAAACCGGATATTTGAGCACTTTAGTAGGAGATAAAGTTGGGGTTATAATAGAGAAACAAATTGACGAGTACGATCAAGATGCAATCTTTCAAATGACTTCTCATTATTATCGCTGTAATTTACAAGGGGAAAGAGGAAAACAAAACCTTGATGACTATGAGCTACAACAAGAGTACACTCCGAAATGGGTCCATATTGACGATGCCATTAAACAAAACCAAAAGATGATTCAAAAATTCCCACAAAACGGTTGGATCCATCGAGAGAATTATGTATTAATGAAACTTAAAAAACAACAAATTCATATGGACTAAAAGAATGAGAAAACGCACAGATTTTTCACCCCTGTACGTTTTCTATGCTAATTGCAACAATAAATTCTAGAGACTTTCATTGTGAAATACTCCATTTATTTAGATGATGAATTCACTTTTCATCTTCCCTAACTGAACTGTCTAGAGATCTCCTATATCCTTTTAAGATTCTATCGTTTCTTCGCAAACATCGAAATTTTCTTCCACTTCTCTTTTTCAGCAAGTTGGGCACGGATATCGGCTTTTCGCTCTAGGTAAGCAAGTTCTTTTTGCAATTTCAAAAAGCTATCATATCTTCCTTGCGATAAGGTCCCCTCAGCAATTGCATTTTTTACCGCACACCCTGGCTCGGATTGATGCTTGCAATCACTAAATAGGCATTGTTCTTCAAGCTCATGAATGTCATGAAAAACTTGTTCTGACGCGTCATCAGACTCCCATAATTGAAGTTCTCTCATCCCTGGTGTATCAATAATTAGACCACCATTTGGGATCATGACTAATTCACGGTGAGTTGTTGTATGTTTACCGCGGTCATCTCCTTCACGGACTTCTTGAACAATCTGTTTCTCGTTACCAATAAAATAATTGGTTAACGTTGACTTCCCAGCACCAGAAGAACCTAATAAAGCAACGGTTTGCCCTGGCTGCAAGTACTGATGAAGCGGCTCGAGTCCTTTGTTTTCTATTGAACTGACCACGTACGTAGGGACACCGAACGCCACTGACTCGACATCAGCAAGCTTCGTCTCAACATCCTCACAAAGATCAGCTTTCGATAACACAATAATTGGTGTCGCACCGCTTTCCCAAGCCATAATTAGATAACGTTCAATTCTTCGAAGATTAAAGTCATTATTTAGAGCATTCACTAAAAACACGGTATTTACGTTAGCTGCAACGATTTGTTCTTCTGTCGTTCTCCCTGCTATTTTTCTCGAGAACTTACTAAACCTTGGCAACACCGCATGAATTGTCGCTTTGCCCTCTTCTGGTCTCGCAGCAATCACAACCCAATCTCCTACTGAAGGATATTCTTCTCTTCCAGCTGCTCCAAAACGGAATTTCCCTGAAACTTCAGCTAGTAGCTCACCTTCTTCACAAAAAACTCGGTACATTCGTTTATGTTCTAATGCAATTCTCCCAACGGAAAATCCTTCTATTTCGTATTGTTTAAATTCCTGTGCAAAATCTTCATTCCAACCTAATTGTTCTAATTTCAATATTAACTTCCTCCTATTGGATAAAAAAATAAAGGAACCTACATAGAGGCCCCTTTTTCGTCAAATAAAAAACCATGGCCTGATTACACAGCCCATGGTGAAATATACGTATCCAATAGAAAAAAGCAAATTAGATCGCATCACGTGAGGGCTGTGGATTATTTACAATTGGTAATAAGTTCATTATTAATGTATTCATCATACATCCCCTCGCTTTCTAATAAGATGAAATTATCATAGCATATTATGGTAATAACGGCAAGTGCTTTTGTAAAATTTTAACTAAAAACTACTATACAGCCTTTAACCATTTGCCTTGTTAAAAAAATTGAGTTTAAAATCAATCTGATTTCACCCTCGATTCCTTATATGTTTACAAAACTTTATTTTTCAAGTCCTTAATGGCATTCGCAATCGTATTCGCAATTTTTTCGTAATCAGTTTCGTCACCAAAATAAATTGGCTCACCAAAAACCACTCCTGCAGCTTGAAACCACTTTTTATTTGTTGTTCCGTAGATATACGTTGGGATAACAGGGGCCCCACTTTTAGCAACGATAAAGCCAACACCTTTTTTCGGCTCTGACATTTCTCCTGATTTACTTCTCGAGCCCTCAATGAAAAGAGAAAAAATTTTTCCATCTTTAATAATTTTCAAGGAATTTTTCAAGGATTTAATATCTGCTTTTTCACGATTAATTGGAAAGGCACCCATTTCGGTAATTGTCCAAGCTAACAATTTATTTTTAAATAAACTTTCTTTGGCCATAATATGTAGCTTTCGCGGTGTATTTGTACCTACTAATAATGGATCCCAAGCGTCTTGATGGTTCATCGCGATGATGACGCCACCTTCAGGAATGTTTTCCTTCCCAGTAATTTTAAGACGATACCGAACTCTTACAGCCAAACCGACAACAAATCGAATAAAATGATAAACCATTTTTCTACCTCCCAACAAATTTGCGTATTGTCAAAACTTTATATAGAAATAGGCTATTAAATCCTAGTTTAAAGGGCTTTATAAGCAAAAAACTTGCCACCCCCTGAATTTTGTAGATAATTGAGGTTACCACACACCCAACATCCCAAAAGAAAGGAAAGTGACAAGTTGTTACCTCAAATTATAACCTATTTACTTACTTTTATAAACTACCAAGAACAAGTAATTCGAACGCTCCTTACCCTTTTAATAGGGAAGAGCATGTTTGATAAACCGACTGAGGCTCCAGTTAATAAACCATATCGCAAGCTTCAAGTTGATGATCTACCGATCATTGAAGTTCCAAAAAAACTAGATTTTCAAGTTTTATTAACCGAGCATCTTAAGTCTAAAGGTAAACCTCTCAAACCAGTACAAAGACGGTCGAATTCAACACCCGTTCCTTCATCAATGAAATGTCCTACGTGTGGTGCTCCATCTGATTATTTGTATGCGAACAATGGAGCGAAAGGACAATTTCAATGTAAGGTGTGTTCATGTCTTTTCAGTGAGAGAAATCGATATCTCAAGGAAGCAATCCTGAAATGCCCTCACTGTTCAAAAACACTTGAAAAAGTGAAGGAAAGAAAAGACTTCCATGTGTACAAGTGTAAAAACGACGCTTGTTCTTATTACCAACATAAACGTAATGCGATGACTCAAAAAGAGAAAAATCGGTTCAAAGAAGATCCTCAAGCCTTTAAACTTCGCTATATTTACCGCCAGTTTCACATTGATTTTCAACCATTAGCGAAGCATTCACCAAAGAGACCGAGAGTTGATCTATCAAGAATTTATGTGTCTCCACATACGCTTGGACTGATTTTGACTTATCACGTCAATTATGGACTTTCAGCCCGTAAAACAGCAGCGTTGATGAAAGATGTACACGGTGTTTCAATTTCTCATCAAAGCATTTTAAACTACGAAAACAGTGTGGCATTGTGGTTGAAACCGTATATTGATCACTATCCTTACGAACTCTCAGATCAATTTTGTGGTGACGAAACATACATCCGCGTAAATGGCCGTTGGCATTACCTGTTTTTCTTTTTTGATGCCGTGAAGAAAGTCATTCTCTCTTATCCTGTGTCACCTAATCGAGATACAGCTACAGCTATTAAAGCGATAGACGAAGTGTTGTTAAAGCTTAGGAAAATCCCAGAAAACCTAACTTTCGTTGTCGATGGCAATCCCATTTACTTATTAGCACAACACTTTTATGCCCAGCACCAAATCCCGTTTGAGGTCATTCAGGTAATTGGCTTAACGAACGAAGACGAGGTGTCAAAAGAATATCGACCTCTCAAACAAATTATCGAGCGGCTAAATCGTACCTTTAAAGGAAACTATCGATCCACTCATGGTTTCGGTTCAGAACATGGTTCTGTTTCTTTTGTGACCTTGTTCGTTGCTTACTTTAACTTTTTAAGACCACATTCAGCTTTGGAAGGAAAAGTACCAGTAACAATTCCTGAGTTAGAGAAGCTTCCAAACATGCCTGCTAGATGGACAACTCTTATTGGTCTTGCCCAGGATTGGATAAGTAAGCAAACTGCCTAACTTTTGTTTAGCTGAGCCCTTCCTAGCCATCGGCGGAGCGCACTCTTGACAAACCGAACTTGCCAATGGTTTAAAATGGAAGTACCAAGGGCTTATTTAGCTATGCCTTCTTTTGTCCTCTTCGCCCTTGTTAAACCTCTCGCTAAACCATTGGCGTGTTTGTCAAGAGCGATGGCGAGAGCTACCACCAGTTAATTGGTAGAAAGTGTCATCAGCCTTTAGTTTTCATAGAACTTTTGACACTACCCAAATTTGTCCACTCCAGGTGGAATTTATCTATTTTTTGTCCATTAAAGGTGTCTCCCCTGTAAATAGTAACTACAGGAAAGTTCACTTTCTTCGTTTTGAAAATTCGTGCCAATCATATATACATCCATGTTGATGAAAGTGAACTTTCGTCGGTGTCTGACACCCTAAATGCTATCTATTCGCTTTATGAACTTTTAATTGCTTTCCTTTGATGGTTGTTGTTTTCATTTCTTTAATAACATGTGGGCCTTTACCGTTTAAGATATCTACATAGGTCACATTGTCTTGAATTTCAATGATTCCAATGTCATCAGCGGTTACTCCAGGTAGATTAGAAATCGTTCCAACAAAATCAACTGCACGTAACTTTTTCTTCTTTCCACCGTTAAAGTAGACCTTCATAATGTCTTTGTTTAGTTGCTCACTCTTATCTTTCTTAATCGTTGGACGAGCCTTAACTTTTGATAAAAATTCTGGTCTTGCTTGCACAACTGCTTCTGGCGTCGGAGCATCAATTTTCTCAATTTTAAAGCCTATATAATCTTCTATCTCGGCAAGTCGTCTTCCTTCATGTGGTGTAACAAATGTGATCGCTTTTCCAGTTTTTCCTGCGCGACCTGTTCGACCTGTGCGGTGAACGTAACTTTCTTTTTCTAGCGGTAGATCGTAGTTAATGACGTGGGTGATATTCTCAATATCAATTCCTCTAGCTGCTACATCTGTTGCCACTAAATAAATAAACTTACCTCTTTTGAAATCATTCATCACCGCAAAACGGTCTTCTTGATACATTCCACCATGGATTTTATCGCACGGATAATTATATTCATTAAACCATTCAATTACATTTTCCACTTGTTCTTGCGTCCGGCAGAAAATAATGCAACTATCAGGATTTTCTATAACTGTGACATTTCTAAGCAATTCAAACTTCTTGTCATCTGTCACTTCCATCACATAGTGATCGATTTTATCTGTCGTGATCCCTGTTGCTTGAATTTCAACTTGGACGGGATTCTTCATATATTTAATGCTAAGTTTCTCAACATCTTCTGGCAATGTTGCGGAAAATAACATTGTTACTCTGTTTTTTGGAACCTCTTTAATGATTGCTTCAACTTGATCAATGAACCCCATGTTCAGCATTTCGTCAGCTTCATCAATAACAAGGTACTTTACCTTGTCCAATTTTAATGTTCCTTTTTCAATATGGTCCATGACCCGCCCAGGTGTCCCAACTACAACATGGGATTTTTGCTTCAGCTCTAATTTCTGTTTATCAAAAGGAGACTTACCATAAACGGCAGTTGCTTTAATTCGTTTAAATCTACCGATGTTAGTTAGATCTTGTTTTACTTGAACTGCAAGCTCCCTAGTTGGCGTTAAGATTAACGCTTGTGGCTTGTTCTCCTCCCAATCGATGAGTTCACAAATCGGAATTCCAAATGAAGCCGTTTTCCCACTTCCCGTTTGCGATTTAACAACTAAATCTTTTTTTTCTAATGCCGCTGGGATGACTTTCTCTTGTACTTCCGTTGGCTTTTTGTAGTCTAAACTGGTTAGTGCTTTTTGTATGTCTTCACTAAGTGGCAAACTGTTAAAATTATTCATATATGTAACCTCATTTTTTTCTTTATTTATATAATAAAATGTTCTCCTTGGGGACATCATATTATTCGAGGGCAGCAAATGCTCTCTCAACCCAATCCCATCACTTTGTTGATGTTAATATACAAGATGAGGTGGTTCGTTTGCACAGTGAACTGAAATTTCAAGAATGTTTTTAACATGAATGAAATGAGGTGTTATCTGTGGTAAGCAAAGATCGATACGGCCCCAGATTGTAAGGTAACGAAAGAATGGGTAAGGACGGAAGAGATGGTCACATTGCTGGCCATCTCTTCTTTGTTTATTAAATTAATTCGTCTGCTTATCAAACTTTCGCTTCGGTTTAAAGCCTTCTTCAAGTAAGTATTGCTTTGCTTCATTATACGATGGAAATGTTCCGTCTAATTGCTCACCGGCATAGACGTTCCACATCTCATCTTCAAGAAGAATACTAAGCGTATGCCCTTCTTTATCCATCCAGACTTCATCGATATTTTGAAGAGTTTCCTCTACTTCACTAACAGCGTTTGGTTGTAAAGATTCAATTGAGCGTTCAATGATTGAACGTAATTCTTCTTCTGAAAAATCACGGATGTTAACCATCCCTTTAGCGTCTTTTTTCGGTACTTTAAGTTTTGCTGCATAAACAAATCCATTTCCATTTGGGTGCAAGTGGTAGACGACATTCTTTTTATCACTGTCTCCCCCCACAAAATGAAAATTAACACGATTTAGCGAGACATCGTGACGTTCTAATTCTGGGAAAGATTCAATTATTGCAAGTTTTTGTTCAAATGTAAGCATAGTTCCTCCAAATAATTCTAATTTAATAATTCATTATATCATTAGTAGATATTAACAACAAAATACACTTACGGTTTGGAACCGCAATTTGATCTGTTTTCACCTTATCGGACATGTGTTCCGTTATTTTTGATAAAATTGATTTTTTTCGAAATTATCGGACATCAGTTCCGTTATTCCTTTAAAAAAGTCATATTTGACCCGTAAATCAAGGAAATAACGTACCTCATGTCCGTTAGCGTCTAAAAATGAGCCCTTTTCAATAATTAACAGATCTGATGTCCGATCCGGAACCACTTAAAGTCCCACCACCTACAAAACAAACAAATACACACATAAAAAGTGAGATAACGTCCCAAACAAAATAAAAATATGAAAAATTTCATGGTAGCCCATATACTTGAACTCTAGAAATTTCGGTTTCCACCCATAAATAACGCCACCAATCGTGTAAAACACGCCACCAGCAACTAATAACGAGATGCCTACAACCGCTAAACTCTCGGCTAATGGGGCAAAAATAAAGACCGCCATCCACCCCATTGCAATGTAAAGGCCTGTTGAAAGCCATCTTGGACAGTTAAACCAAACCATCTTGAAGATAACGCCACTTACTGCCATAAAGCTTACAATCCCAAAAAACAGCCACCCTGTAACTCCATTTAAACTAATTAAGCAAAACGGTGTGTAAGATCCGGCAATTAAAATAAAAATCATTGAATGATCGATTTTTCTTAAAAAGGCAATGACCCGATCTTTAGCCATGACCATGTGGTACGTAGCAGATGCCGCATAAAGTAAGACCATGCTAATCCCAAATATAATAACTGCCGTCACAGCAAGTGCTGACCCTGTTGTCATAGAAGCTTTAATGACTAATGCTAATAATCCGATAAATGATAGTATCGCCCCAGCTAAATGTGTAAATCCATTCATTGGTTCGCGTATATAACTATACATGTTAAATCCCCCTTGTGATCATACATAGTTTTAATAACTACTTATAATCATATATCCAGACCGTCAAGTAGTCAAGGTTTACTTTCACTTTTTTTTTCAGTATAATCAAAAGAAAAACGAGGTAAAGCAAATGAAAACGAGTACTGAGCTTATTGAACAATTGGGATTGGACAAGGCAATTACCCTTGATCATATTCCAAATATCGATTTATACATGGACCAAATCATTCAGCTGTTTGAAAATACATACGGCGAAACAAAGCGAAATGATACCGACAAAGTTATGACTAAAACGATGATTAACAACTATGCAAAGGCGAAAGTATTTTTCCCGATAAAAAACAAAAAGTACTCCAAAGAACATCTTATTTTAATTAGCATGATTTATCATCTAAAAGGCGCACTCTCTATCAATGACATTAAGACTACGTTAGAAGGAATTAATGAAAAGACAGTCAATAAAGACATTGATTTAGAGGCTTTTTATAACAGTTACCTTCAGCTTTCTGAAAAAAATGTAGAAAGTTTTAAAGCAGAGGTTAACTTTCAAGCTTCTGAAGTAAAAAAAGAAGTTGCAAACCTTGAAGTCGAAGATCAAGATTATTTAGAAAAAGTGATGCTCATCTCAACACTAGTTAGTACAAGTAATTTATATCGAAAACTCGCCGAAAAGCTAATTGATGAATTAGAATCAAAAGAAGTTTAGGAGTTGATCGTTTTGAAACGTTTTGGGTTCATTGCATTGATCGTCATGATCGGTGCCATTATAATCAGTTCATTTTTTTTCATCGGGAAAGATGCGGTGAAAGAGGATACAATCGCATTTATTCAAGAGATCGTAAAAAACGAGTATTCCGAGCAATTAACAGATGAGGAGAATGCCGAGATACAAGCATTTTTCGATAGTTTTAGAGAGAATAACCTTCCTCACCCACTTATTGATGGTGTTGAAATTCACTACTATGATGTTTTTACCCCGCCTACAGAAAACGAAAATTTCCTTCAGTACATTTCTGTTAAATATGAACCGATTGCTGGTGGCGGTTATGATACAGATATTAACTTTGAATATATCTTATACGATGTAGAAACAGGTAATCCTGAAGAAGTTTATTTTGCCAAACTGATTATTCGTTCCTACGACGCTGATTTAACTAACAAAGAACTAATGTTTGTAAGCCCAATGGAAAAACAAAAATAAACTAAGAAAAGTCACATATTAGTCAATCTAATACGTGACTTTTTTCACCTACCTCACATTTTGCACTGCCTTATTTAGCAGAACTCAACGATAATACAACAACTTCCGGACGATTAAATAGCCGTACCGGAATAATACTATTTCCAAGTCCTCTATTTACAATCATTGTCGTGTTGTCTGAATTGTACATCCCTGAAGTATACTTTGGTAATAATCCTTGATCTGGGGCAATTAAACCACCAACGAAAGGAATTCTAAATTGTCCTCCATGAGCATGTCCTGAAAAAACAACATTAAATTCATATTCAGTGTAGAGTGGAAACATTTCAGGGCGATGTGATAAGAGAATATGAAATTCCTCTTTCTTCTCAATTCCTGCTAATGCTATCGTGATATTTCTTTCAGTTGTAGATCTTTGATCATATAACTCTCCTGCTGGATCATCAATTCCGATTAGTTGAATTTTTTCAGCCCCAACGGTAATTTCCTTTGCTTCGTTTCTCATCACCTGTACACCGATATTATTTAATTTCTCCTCTAATGTTTTGTATTCCCCAGACCACCATTCGTGATTTCCTGTCACGAAATAAACGGGAGCAATTTGAACCAATTTTTCCATCAGCATTAAACTTGGTTTCTCATCATATCTCTCTGAATCAACTAAATCACCTGTGAATACAATCAAATCTGGTTTTGCCTTTTTCACTCTTTTAACTAAAGTGCTTTGGTCATTCCCAAAAGATTTACTGTGCAGGTCCGATAATTGAACAATTTTATAGCCATGAAAATTTTGCGGAACCTCGATTGAACGAATGCTATATTCACTTGTTACAATCGAATTGTTTTGAAAATAAATTAAGTAAATGGTAAAAGCCATTCCGATTAAAATGTAATACAATATCTTTTTAATAGGTTTCTTCAAGCTATACCTCCTCCAAATCTACCATACAACTAAATCTTTGTGAGAAAACTATTCAATAAATATTTTTATCAAAAAAGATATGCAATATATTGATTAATCAATTGGTCTAAATAAATAGTCGCATTTGCATCACTTGGTAACCGCCCCGTGAACTGTACGATAAAGTCGAAGGTTGGGATAACATACACATGCTGCCCTCCTGCTCCAGCAGCGTAATAATATGGAATAGGTTGTCCATTCCATTCAAACTCATCGACCCACCATTGAAAGCCGTAATCTCCTAAACCTACATCACTAAGATTTGTAATTATATGAAATGACGTGGACAACTCTACCCATCCTCTTGAGATAACTTGAGTATCTTCCCATTTACCGCCGTTTAGGAATAAGTAACCAAATTTAGTTAATTCAATAGGTTCTATATCAATTCCATGCCCACCTGTATAATAGCCATCTGGATCCGTCAGCCAATAGTAGTCCAATACGCCTGTTTTAATTCCAATCTGTGAAATTAGGTATTCATCTGCAAATTTTTTGGTTGTCATTCCTGTTGCTCTCTCAATAATAACCGAAAGAAGATGAGAGGCCCCTGAATTATAGTTAAAAGTTTCTCCAGGTTCATCTGTTAATGGTTGATTGATCATATAGTCAATCCAATTATTACTACCAATCATATCTCCAAAAGACTGACCGTTAAATTCATCCCATTGTGACCCAACACTCATTGTTAATAAGTATTCAATTGTCCAGGTTAATTTATCTGATTCTATATCATCTTTTAGAAGCTCTGGAATAAAATCAGAAACCTTTTGATCAATACTTTCAATATACCCTTTGTCAATGGCAATTCCAATCAATGCAGAAATGATACTCTTTGTAGCAGAGTTAATTGGAGTTGTTCTACCTTTCAATGCACTTCCTTTATAATACTCTTTTACTAAGTATCCATCTTTTATCATAAACATCGTGTTAACATCTGTATTGCTAATTTCCTCTATCAATTCCTCAATAACTCCCTCATCTAGTCCAACTTCACTTGGGGATTTTGTTTGCCATTCATCCGTCGGATAATACTCTCTCTCTACGTTTACACTCCCTATTATTTCTAAATCGTTTTTTTCATTTTTGTATGATGACCCTGACTCATTACTGCAACCAATAAGGAATAAAATAAATATTAAATATGTAATTAGATGCTTCATCACGATCTCCTTTCCATAGTCATTTTTCATAATTTACGGATTAGAATTGATTAAGTTTCAAAAAATTGGAATATATTTGCTCATTCGAAAACCTAATTGCACCGTGTGCTTTATCAATAAAAATAGAGTACGAATTACGAGGAATTCATACTCTTTTTGCAACGTGTTTTTTAAATAGAAATGATTAACATCCGAAGGACTCTATTAGTCCTCCATAAATAAGCGGGCGTAATACATTGACTCCTCGTCTAACTTCTTATCTTCCTCAAGTTCCTGTAAGCCTTCTTGTTGCGTATCACTTGAAACCTGAAAGCTTCCTGAAACATTTGGAACTGGCTTTTTGTCTTTTTTATTCAACTTGAATCGCTCCCTTCCTACCTATTGTTTGGTTCTTCTCATTTGTTTATGTAAAAGGGAAGGTCCTACTAAGTGTAGGGTGTAACTCGTTAGAGATAAGGAATCAAAAAAACATGCTGGCATTTTGAGCATGTTTTTTATAAGTTTTTCAATACTTGTGAAGTATAATCCAAAAAGTCATCTAGATGAGTCTCTATAACTTTTTGTAGGATGTTTAAGTTAATTGTCTGATAATCATGGACCGCTATATTTCTAAAACCAACCATAGATTTCATAATACTTGTAGTCTCTTCTGTAATTATGCTATTTTCTTTCATTAGCTCAAAAGCTTCACGACTATTTTGAGGAATTCCTAATTTTTTCTCTGCCACAATATGCATGGCAAGGTCAATAGAGGCTTCGCACGCTCTTTGGATATTAAAGATCATTGAATCTTGTTTGGTGAAATCCTTTAGATTTACTGGGTTATTATCGTATACTTCAAAAACCCTTTTCAAACAACGCTCGATAATACTTACTTTATTTAGAATTACGTCTTGTCTCATAAACCTCACCGCTTTCGCGAATTTTATCAAGGACAACTTGTCTCTCTTCATTCAATTTCGCATACATCTTTAAAGTAAGCATTTCAAACTTCATTTTCAATAGTTCATCAGTACAATAAATCAACTTGCCTGTTGCGATAATTTGAGTTTGGAAAACAGTTGTTGCCAGCTTTAGATCTACAAGGTCAACATCTTTATTTAATTCGCTTGCAAGTTCTTCGGCAAGCATAAAACGCTCATAGTCACTTAACACGACATCACTCATATAGGCTATATCGATGTCACTTGAAGCATGCTCTGTTCCTTTTGCATAGGAACCAAAAAGATATATTAATGACGGAGATACTCTTGTAATTAAACGCTTTTTAATTGATTCTAATTGTTGCTCCATTTAACTACAAACCCTCCCATCACTTTTTGTATTACAACCATTTTAGCATATAGTGGTTATTTATGTAAAAAACCATTCGACCCGTTCTCACACAAAAAAAGCCACCACAGAGAATTCTGCGGCAGCGCAATATTTACTTATCGTTTTTATCATCAACACAATCGTCACAATTTAAATCTTGTGCATCATTCTCTGACGCGAATTCGTTATTTACATTTTCAACGTTTAAATCGTCGTTATTTTTACGATTGTCACGGTTTTTGTTTCTTGCCATTTGTCCCACCTCCATTCCAATAATTATTATTTCATGAACTTCGTTAAACAATTCACACACGGAAATGCTAAATGTTTGCTAATATTGGAAACGTGGAATTAAACTAGAGTTAAGGAATAAAGGAGGTTAAACATGTCTGAATTTCACCAACAACCAAATGTATTTGTTAACCATGTAACGATAAAAGTTCAAGAACTAAAACGATCAATTACCTTTTATAAAAATATCGTTGGCTTCCAAGTGTTAGAACAGTCCGAGACTATAGCAGTTCTAACCTCTAATGGAACAACACCTTTATTAACGCTGGAAAAACGAGGAGAGGTTGTTCCAAAACAACCTCGAACAACTGGTTTGTATCATTTTGCAATTTTATTACCTAATCGAAAAGAGTTAGGAAAATTCATTAATCATTTAACAGAGCAACGTTTTCAAATTACAGGTGCTGCAAACCATGAAATCAGTGAAGCACTTTACTTTAACGATCCTGACGGAAACGGGATTGAGGTTTATTGTGATACTCCGCCATCGTCTTGGCGTTGGCAAAATGGACTTATTCATGCTACAAACAGCCAGCTAGACTTTGAAAGTATCGCGGCGGATGCTAATGGCGAATTATGGGAAGGTCTTCCCCCACAAACATTGATGGGGCATATCCATTTACATGTTTCAGACATCAAAAGAGCAGAACAATTTTATCATCAAGGGCTCGGCCTAGACGTCGTCATTCGAATGGATGACCATGCATTATTTTTCTCCACTGGAGGCTACCATCATCATATCGGCGTGAATATTTGGAACGGAACTGGTGCGCCTCAGCCACAAAAAAATAGTGTCGGTCTACAAAACTTTACAATAAACTTCCCAAACGAAAAAGCTAAACAGACTATCGTTCAGAATTTACAAAGCCTTCAATATTCTGTAAGTCAAATAAACGGTAATTACGTGACTAATGATCCTTCAGGAAACGAAATCATCCTTGCAGTTGGTAAGTAAATACTCCCACGAAAAAAACGCTGCCACCAGCGTTTTTTTACTTATTTTCATCCTAGTAGGGTATGCTATCAATCGAGGTGACCAAAAATGTTTAAAACAACCCTTTCCCTGTTTTTATTAATCTTTATTTTAATTTCTACCACTGTGACTGCCCAAACGGATAAAAATATTTTCATTTTTAATATAGAAAAGGATGAGATCATTAAAACAGTTCCTACAAGTTCACTTGTACAAAAAGAAATTGAAAACTATATCGTAGAGATTAATAACGTAGTAAGAAAATTTAACCCGATTCCTGAAAAAGGTTACATGATCAAAATACCATTAGAACCTTCTATCCAGATCGAAAATAAATGGATGAATGCATTAGTTGATGAGGCTGTGCTTGTTATCCCTGAAGGTGAAGACCCTTATTTGCTAATCTTCAATGACGAAAACAACCCATTCTTTTTTACGTTTGAAGGAAAAATTGATGAATTATTGAAACTATTAAATTTTTCGCTATAAAAGCTTTTGCTGAGCAACAGTTATTAGTGAAATTTAACTGGATTATTAACGATAAACCAGTTTTTTGCCGATTTAAACTAAATATTGTTGTTTTTGCTAAACCACATACACCTACCTCATTTTCCCACGATATTCGGCATAGCGGATTGCTTGTTTGATCGCTTTGTTAATTTCACCGATTTCCAAAACATCGTGATTATCTTTTAAGATAATGTTCTTTTTCCTGCCGTTTTTAAACATTAATTGGAGTGCGTACTGCTCTTTTTGTGGCAACGTAATTAAGAGGGCGATAAGAATGATGATAAGCCCCGCTAAATCAAAATAATTCGAAGCGCTAAAGAGGACATTTGCGTCGATGATCTGAGACAGTTGTCCTGAACGTATTTTCCCTAATAAAATACAAAAAATCCCTACAAGAGCAAGGGCTAAATTCAAGGTCTGATCCGGCTTACCAATAAGTGCTTCTCCACTTTTCAGTTCATCTATTTTAAATTTCATATGAAAAATACAAATAACCTCATCTGATATCGATATTTTTCCATCATCACTTTTATAATAAAAAATTTGACCCATCTCTCCACCGTCCATTTTATTCGATAAAAGATTATATGATGTGATGGACAAACTTATGTTACTAGTAGAAGGATTTTTTCCTAGTAATTTACCATTGAGAAAAGTATGATGGAATTACCGTATTTTTGAAATGGAAGGTGATTTTATTATGAAGGAAATTACCCTTGGAATTTTAGCATCAATGTTTTTTGCTGTTACGTTTATATTAAACCGTTCCATGGAGTTGTCTGGTGGAAGCTGGTTGTGGAGCTCTTCGCTACGTTTTTTCTTTATGGTTCCACTTCTATTTATCATTGTATTGTTGAGAAAAAATATGAAGCCATTATTTAAAGAAATGAAAAGACAGCCTCTCCCCTGGTTAGTATGGAGTTTTACAGGTTTCGTCCTTTTTTATGGTTCAATAACCTTCGCCGCATCCTATGGACCAGGTTGGTTAGTAGCAGGTACTTGGCAAATAACCATTGTTGCAGGGATTTTACTTGGACCTTTATTCTATGAAGTAATTGGAACAAAAAAGGTAAGAAAGAAAATCCCTTTCCGTGCCCTCTTTATCTCATCATTTATACTAATTGGGGTTATTTTAATCCAGTTTCAAAACAGTGGAAATGTCTCTACCAACACTCTATTACTTGGGGTTATCCCAGTAATTATCGCAGCTTTTTCATATCCATTGGGTAATCGAAAAATGATGGAAGTCTGCGGTGCCAGATTAGACTCATTCCAACGAATTTTTGGAATGGTTTTAGCGACACTCCCGTTTTGGATCGTTATTGCAGCAATCGGCTATGTTCAAGTTGGCCCACCGTCTACCGATCAAGTCGTGCAATCGTTTATTGTCGCCATCTGCTCAGGTGTTATTGCGACTACGTTATTTTTTATAGCTACGAACCGCGTAAGAGATGATCATAGTAAATTAGCTTCAGTTGAAGCAACCCAATCTGTTCAAGTACTTTTTGTCATCATAGGTGAAGTCGTACTTTTATCAAGTCCTTTACCGAATCTAATAGCCACATGTGGTTTATTTATCATTATTTTAGGGATGATTCTCCACAGTTATTATTCTAAGAAAACAGAGACTATAAGAGGATTATCTAAACTAACTAAGGCAAATTGATCACCAATTCAAATATCTGAATATTTATTCTTTTTGAAAAGGACTTGAAATTTTCCGAAAAAAATATACAATCAAAACTGTTGCAAAATTCTGTTATAAAATTTTGAAATAAAAAGACGGCTATTAGAAAAACTATTTCATTTCTAACGCTTGGAGTGTAATGGTTTACTAATAGAAACTTCTCTACTCTAAGAAAGCTAATTCAGTATGCTTTGCTGATAGTCTCTCTTTTTATTTCTTACAGCGTAATGTACGATTGATCCTAGAAGCAATTGAACTTTAACACATAATAGGGTGTATCGCGATAAACTCGTCCCTTTTTAGGATGAGTTTTTATTTTTAACAGAATTTAAGAACACTTACGTAAACTAGGAGGATTATCTTGAAAACAAAAGACACATTACTTATCGGACTTATGTTATTTGCTTTATTTTTTGGGGCTGGAAACCTAATTTATCCACCATTTTTAGGAATGGAGTCAGGAACATCATTTTGGATTGCCATAACTGGTTTTATCATTACTGGAGTTGGCTTGCCGATCCTAGCTATTGCTGCTATTGCACTGGTGAAAGATGGAGCTGAAGGTTTGGCTAGTCGTGTTCATCCAATCTTTAGTTTCGTATTTATATCAACGGTTTATCTAGCAATTGGGCCATTATTTGCTATTCCTCGTGGTGCTACAGTTGCCTTTGAAATTGGACTGAAACCTTTTGTTCAAGGTGGGTCTATTGATTCAATTGCATTACTTCTGTTTACGGTGATATTCTTTGGGTTTGTATACATTATCAGTTTAAATCCGACGAAAATGGTTGATCGCGTTGGTCAATGGTTAACTCCAGCTTTACTACTTGCTATTGTTTCGTTAGCGGTAGCCAGTTTCTTAAAGCTAGAAGCTCCTGCTCAAGACGTTAGTGAAAAGTATGCTTCATCACCGTTTTTTACTGGTTTCATTGAAGGGTACCTTACGATGGATACAATTGCTTCTCTTGCATTTGGAATTATCGTGATTAATGCTATTAAAGCTAAAGGTGTTGAAACCCACAAGGATATCATGAGGCATACAATAAAGGCAGGAATGATTGCTGGAGTTGGCCTAGCTTTCGTTTATGTTGCAATTGGAATAATGGGCGTAAAAATGGCTAGCTATGGAACATTCGAAAATGGAAGTTCAATTCTCTCAAGTGGTGCTGAGCTTCTCTTTGGCCCAAGTGGAAAATTACTTTTAGGTTTTATTGTACTCCTTGCATGCTTTACAACATGTATTGGATTAACAATAGCGTGTAGTCAATACGTGACGAAATGGACGACAAAAATTAGCTACAAAACTACGGTAACTGTAATCGTTCTTTTTAGTTTATTTGTCTCAAATTTAGGGTTAAACCAAATTATAACATTATCTATTCCTGTACTTGTTATGGTGTATCCAATAACAATTGTATTGGTTATGCTAGCTTTCTTAAATCGCTTTTTTAATGGTGCACAACTAGTCTATTGTGGCGCAATTATCCTCACCTTAATAGTGAGCACGATAGAAGGCTTAGCTATGTATGGTCTGAAGATTAATGGTTTGCAAACATTAATTGAAAAATTGCCATTTTTTCAATTAGGATTGGCTTGGGTAGTCCCAGCCCTTATCGGTGGGATTGTAGGGTACATTCTTGAAAGATACACTAACAAAAAACCATTAGATACAAAAACCAAACACGTAGCTTAACTTTGTGGTGTCAGACACCACAAAAAGACATTTTCAGTAAAAAGTCCGCTTGAGGTGGACATTAGCAAATAATAAGAGTAGGGGGAACGCAATCCCCCTACTCTATTAATGAAAATTCAAAACCTCTTCTTCTTAAGCCGTCAATAATTTTCGGTAGTGCTATAACGGTTTGCTTCGTTTCATGAAGAAGGATGATTGAGCCATCTCTTGCATAACTTACTACATTATCAACAATCCTCTCTGGACTCGCTTTGTGCTCCCAATCATAAGAAGAAATTTCCCACATAACAGGAATGACCTCTAACTTAGCTAAAATATCCAGTGTATTTTCGTTATATTGACCAAAGGGCGGACGGAAATAGCGAACCTTCACCCCTGTAATTGCTTCAATTTTTTTCACACTATTTTTAATTTGTCGATACTGCTTTTCATAAGTTAACCTTATTAAATTCTTGTGATTTTTAGTATGTGAACCTATCTTATGACCTTCTTCTAATACTTTTATCCACGGTCTTTCTGGATATAAAAGCTTCGATAGCCAAAAGAAGTGAGCCACTACATTTTTCTCTTTTAAAATCGCCAAAATTTCAGGTAGTTGTCGACTTGGCCCATCATCAAACGTTAATACTACTTTTTTTCCAGCGCCATTTAATTTTTGTACATTTTTAACCCATCGTTCATCTTTTAGATCGTACACGATCTGACCTTTTACAACTCATGGACTGTTCATCTATTTCCCCCTCCACACCAAAAATATATATTTGATCCTCCTCCACACATACTTGTAAAATCTTATATCCCCCTCAGAAACCTACGGTAATTGGCTTTTTCATAAAAGTAGATTATCACAACAAATGAAGGGGGTATTCATGGCTGCAAGAAAGGCTAAAAATAAAAAAGGTTACGTTCCGCATTTTAAATTGACGAGGCTCTTTTTGAGTTAAGGTTGACAAATGAAAACTTACAAAAGGAAAATGAACGGTTACTAAACTCATTATATGAATTGGCCCAGAAAAACATTAATCAATCTAATTATCTAGTTTCGTCGACGGAAGTTACGGAACAATTTTTTGAGGGACTAAATATGTGTTCCACCCTCTTGATGAATACCATCGACATCCGATGGTCATTTGTTTTTCGTTTGCTATATTCCTTCTTGAAATAACCACTTTTAATAGAAAATAATAAATTTAACAGTTAATGCATACCTACAATATAACTAGGAAACATAAAGATAAATATGTTTCTTAGGTGGTATAAAAGTATGACTGTAGTTGAGATGATCATCAGAACAACCATAAGTTTCTTAATTTTGTACATATTATGCCGGTTTCTAAACAAAAAATTAATTGCCCAAATGACATTTTTTGACTTTGTTGCAGGAATAACAATTGGTTCAGTTGTGGCAAGTTCCATGTTAATGAAAGATGTTCCTATTTATATTGGGATGTTTGGATTACTATTATTTTGTTTTTATACATTTATAAGTAGTATTGTTGCCATGAAGAGCTTATGGGGAAGAAAAGTTTTAGAAGATGAACCTACATATCTGATCAAAGATGGCCAAATCCTCGAAGAAGGACTGAAAAAAGTAAGAATGACGATGGATGCACTGCTTACGACTTTACGAAAAAAGGGATATTTCTATGTAGATCAAATTGAAACTGCTATGATGGAGATGGATGGAACCGTATCAATCCTTGCAAAACCTCCTTATTTACGTGCGATGAAAAAAGATGTATTTAATGTTCAGCCGAGTCGAGGAATAGCCCAAGCTTTTATTATTGATGGAAAAATTCTTTCGAAAAGTTTAAATATTTTAGGAAAAGACACTAATTGGGTCGAGCAAATATTACAGGAAAACAATATTTCTTCTATTAATGATGTATTCTTTGCCCAAATAGACCAGCAAGGTACAATATATATTGATAAACGAGAAGATATAAGCAAATAAAGAAAGCAGGATTGGTCCAATAAGTGACCAATCCTGCTTTTCCTTTGATTAAGTATCGTTATTTAATGGCCAAGCGCTATACCTTTGACTCAATATTTTTAATTGCTCACAAATTCACAAATTAAAATCTGAGAATACCTTATTTAGCTGGGATGATATTTAAGCTTCTCAAATGTTTGATAATAAAGCTTGAGCTTAACACAGCTGCACATACTATCACCGAAAATAATATTCCTGCATTTTGTAAGTTTCCTGCAAAAAGGTTGATGGCAAATCCTAATGATGATGGCAAAACAATTAAAGCTGCAAAGATTGAAAGATAAGAAATTATAAATGCAAAAATCCCCTCAACAACTAATTTAATATTTCTCATAGTACAACACTCCTCTTTTTTTTTGTTTTTTATATTTTCACTATCTGCTCATTCATTCACAAGTAAGCTGCAAAAAAATATTATTTAAACTGCAATGATATTTAAACTTCTTAAATGCTTAACAATAAAGCTTGAGCTTAATACTCCTGCACAGACAATAACTGAAAATAATGTTCCAACATTTTGTAAGTTTCCTGCAAGGAGATTTATAGCAAGCCCTAGAAATGACGGCAAAATAATTAAAGCTGCAAAGATTGAAAAATAAGAAATCATGAATGCGAAAATCCCTTCAACTGCTAATTTTACGTTTCTCATGTCACAACACTCCTTTGATCTAGTAAGTTTTAATTTGTTTTCTTACTATTACTATATCATGGCAAAGAACACTGGAAACTAAAATATTTGACAATGATTCGTCAGCTTCATGGAGGAATTGTGAACAAATTCACATATGCACTTAAACCGATATAACGCCTCTTAAACGCGAAAACGCTTACTCGTTTTATGAGGAAGCGCTTCTTTTATCTAAATACAACATTTTTTCTCTATGCTGATAAAAATTTGGCTAAAATATCTTATCACTAGTAATTATTCGCCTAATATAGTTTGTTATACAACCAAATTTCACCCTAATCCAGTAATGCGATGAGTTCACGAAGTTCATTGGCGGTTAAATAGCGCCAGTCTCCTACAGGTAGGTCACCTATTTTTATATTCATAATCCGAACACGGTGAAGGCGCTCTACTCTATAACCAAAAACTTTACACATTCTCCGGATTTGTCGATTAAGACCTTGAGTTAAAATAATTCGAAATTGAAAATCACTAATCCGACTCATGTGACATGGCTTTGTTGTCGTATCTAGGATGTCAACCCCTGCAGACATGCCTTGAACAAATTCATCCGTAACTAGTCGATCAACGGTAACTAAATACTCTTTTTCATGATTATTCTCAGTACGGAGAATTTGATTTACGATATCTCCATCATTTGTCATTAACAACAAACCATCTGATGCTTTATCTAATCTTCCAACAGCAAAAATTCGATCAGGATAATTTATATAGTCAATTAAATTACTTTGAACACCTTTATTTGCTGTACATGTAATTCCAGCAGGTTTATTTAAGATAATATAGACATTTTCTTTTTTGCCTTCGATCGTCTTGCCATCAATTAGAACAAGATCTCCCGGCTCAACTGTATCATTATGTTCGCAAACGACATGATTAATTGTGATTCTTCCAGCCTCAATTAGGCGTTCGGTCTCTCTCCTTGAACAAAAACCAGTTAAGCTAATATACTTGTTAATTCTCATGTTTGTCTCATCCTTATTCGTGGCAATGTGAAATAATCGGACAATCTTTAAAATAACGCTTCCGCCCGATCTATTTTAACACACTCGTCAGATAAGTTGGACACAAAATTGTTGCTATTTTATGGACGGATTATGACCCGCGTCCCAATAGGGATTGTGCTTGCAAGTTCGTTCACATCATCATTAAACATTCTAATACAGCCCTTTGAGACTGCTTTTCCGATTGAGGAAGGATCATTCGTTCCATGGATCCCATAATGTTTTTTCGAAAGCGACATCCACATTGTTCCAAATGCCCCACCTGGGTTTGGTGCCTTATTAATTACAACAAACTCACCAATCGGAGTTCCATGAAGAATCCTGCCCACCGCAATCGGATACGTTTTTACCACCGATTCATGTTTAAGTAATGTAAGATTGCGATTGCTTATCGAGACAATGATGGAGTAGGATATTAAATTAGGGTCTGGCACCCCTGGAATTGATAGACGCTGACCAACATAAATTAAATTAGGATTACTAATTTGGTTTTCTGAAATGATTGTTTGAACAGGAATACGATAATCCTCAGATATAGTTATTAGTGTCTCGCCTTGTTTAACAACATGCGTATGAATCATAGGAGCCTCCTGTAAATATTAGATCTGATAGTATATGTTATGTTTGTCAATAAGGTTGCTCATCTCCAATAAATAAACGCCTAAAGCCCATTCCTACGTTGTTATGTAGCACTTAAACCTTCCCTTACATAATTTGTACTATAACCTAAGAAAAGGGGTGTTTATATGGGTTATTACGGTGCTCCAGTTTATGACTCTTGTTGTCCTCCTACACCAGCATACGGTCCTACTTATACGCCTGCGTACATTCCGGCTTATCCAGCAGGATACGGAAGAGGAGGAGGTTTTTGGGTAGCTCTATTTGTAGTAGTGATCATTTTGCTACTTATTTTAGGCGCTGTTTATCTTTATCAGTCCCCAACAGCAACTGTATAGGTCAATGAATTTCACTAAAATAGTCAAAAAAAAAAAAAAAAAAAAATAAAGCGCGGTGAGATAAAAAAACTCCCTGCGCTCTATTTTTATTGATATCCCTCATAATAATGGTCATGACGTCTTTTCTTATGAGCATGACAAGCATCGCATATTGGAAAGTGGAAATCCCACGGTAAAATTTTACCACAGCTTCTACATTTTTTCGTAAGAGCCTTCACATCCGTTTTAAGCCTTTCATGAACATGGTCACTAATTTTTGCCCGAAGTCGCTCCCAGTATATCGCTTCTGTCCCACGACCTAATCGATACAAAAATAATAAATGCAATCCCAAAGCTTTATAGGACAGCTCCAACTCTTCAAGCGTCCCTTCTTTTGTTATCGGTTCAGGAAGGTCCTTTCCTTTAACAATGGCAAACATCGTTTCTCGCCATTGTTTAATTAGCTCAGGATCTTTTTTCGAAAATGGCAGATGTAAAAATCCGTACAAGTCCATCATCGAAAGCCGTCCTTCTACTTCTGTATCCCGAATCGTTGCGTATAGTTCTCGTTCTTCAGAAAGTGAAGCTTTTTTTGTACCTTTTGGACTTTCAAACTTATACCAGAGCTCAAAGAACTTACTAAGATCACGATGATATTTCTGAAATCGTTCAAAAATAGAGCTTGTAGGTGCAATGGCAAACGTAGAAATCAGAATATCCTCTTGTTCTAATAATCGTTCCATTGTTCGAATATCCTTCGTAAAAGCAACTTTTCCAACATCATAAATTCCTTTACGACCAGCCCGCCCAGCAATTTGCTTGATTTCTTGTGAAGTTAACCTGCGCCTACGTGTCCCGTCAAATTTTTCATTTTCCAAGAATACAATCCGCCGGATCGGTAAATTTAAGCCCATTCCTATAGCATCTGTGGCTACGATTACAGTTGTTTCCCTCATATTAAATCGATCAATTTGCTTTTGCCTTGTTTCAGGGGGCATGCTTCCATAAATCATACTGACAGAGTGCCCATCATTTTCAAGCTTTGAAGCAGTTTCAAGGACACGCCTTCTTGAAAAACAAACAAGGGCATCGCCTTTTTTCGTGTGCTTAATGTTAAATTCTTTTTTCTCAACAACAAGTGGGATATCTCGAGTGTATTCATGGATTTCAATTTGTGAATTACCTAGGAGCTGAACGATCATTTCCCGAGCATTCCAGCTGCCAATAATATGAACTTCAGTGGCGTTAGCCTTTGTAATCGCTTTGTACCAAGAAAAGCCTCGATCCTTATCAGCAATCATTTGGGCTTCGTCAATGACAACAATGTCAAAAAACGATTTTTCATGAAACATCTCTACGGTACAGGAAAGGTGATTTGCTCCTTCTACTTCTTTTTCCTCTTCTCCTGTCTTCAGACCACAAGGAACTCCTTCTTTATTAAGCTTTTCATACACTTCAAGTGCTAAAAGTCGTAATGGCGCTAAGTATAGACCTGTTTTGGCTTTTTTCATTTGTTCTAAGGCGTGGTGCGTTTTTCCTGTATTCGTTTCACCAATATGAAGAACGTAACGAATATTTCTCCCCGTAGAGGGACTGTATTCGCGTCCAAAAATATCTTCTACCATTCGCGCTTCTTCTTCCTTCAAGCGCTGAATTTCAGCTAATTCCTCTTGTTTTCTTCTCTCTCTTCCTTCTAAATCTTCATCATATTGTTGTTGATGAATGGTTATCTCAAATGGAATGCTTGCCAATCTTACTAAGTCCTCTACATACTCCTTTTCCAATTCCAAGAAATAATCTGATTGTAATGCCTTTACGTAATCACCCAAAATGGGTCGCAGTGTCTTTACTGTCAGTTCTTCTTCCATTAGTTCTTCGTATTGTTTTAATACTGTAGGTGAAAGCTTGTCTAAAATCCAGTTAGCAACAAGATCATCAACATATTGATCTAACAGAGTCTTATAACGAGATTTATACGTTTCATATTCCCATTGATATAGCTTATGAACAGACCCGGTGAGCTCCTGGAAGAACGTTCCCATCGTTGTATATTTTGAAGTATCAAATTTCCCTTGCTCTACTAACTTTTCTTCAATCATATAAGGTTCTTCGACTGTGGAATATTTAGGATTATCTTTAATATCATTAGCTAACTTACAGGCAACATTATTACGAACAAATAAATAAAAGACCTCAAAATCTTCGTCAATAGTCTTTGCAGCCGTGTTTTCTATTTCAATGTAAAGCAAACGCTTTTTCTGAGCGATTCGTTCTTCTTCCTCTCGCCTAAAAGCACACTCTCTTGCTAATGGATATCTGTGACCCCACGCATCATTGTCGTTTTCAAATTGACTATTTAGCCATTCTATTACCTCAAAGGGCGGAAATAGCATCATTTCATTTCGAAAAAATTTGTTAATTAATTTTTTATCAACTGCATCAACTTCATAACCTTTTTCACTTAAAAAACGCTTTTTTTCTTTTCTTGGAACATCATTATTCGTTAAGTTTAACTAAATATTAAACCATATTTGCCCTAGGTATTGAAAACGTTCTTTCTTATACTCATTAAAGCTTGGTGGTTCCGTTTTTACTTCGAGAAAGCGGTCAATATCTTCAAACACTTTAAGTTTTGTATGCTCTATCGCTTGAGGATACAAAGCGTCTAATCGATCCATTATCATACGTCCGTCTCCTTTCATTTGAAATAAACGTCTGTTCAGAGGAGATGTAACCGTAAAAACTTTAGATTTTTAATATAGTTTTTACATTTAAACTCAATTTATGTCCAGTCCTAATTATTCAGGACAATCGCCCATTTCTAGATTAATCCACAAATAACTAATACCCACCTACACAACTATGCATATGCTGTAATATCTTCACGGGAAGGTGGTGTTGTTAATGTACGGATATGGATATGGCGCTGCTGCTCCTGGTTGCTTTACTGGTGCTCCTGTAGCTCCTGTGGCTCCTGTAGCTGGTCGCGGTTTCGCTTTAATCGTGGTGCTATTCATTTTATTAGTAATCATTGGGGCTGCTTGGGTAACTCCAGCTGTCTAATTACTCATAAAATGAGAAAAGATAGGGTACCAACTAAAAGGCACCCTATTTTTCTTTTATAAAAGTAGAGAAACTGACTAAATTGTAGCAAATACCATAGTTAAATCTATTCGACAATCATTCCTATTATCCTCTGTAATGTGGTTTAGTAATTTTTTCATTTTAAAAATTGTGTTTACAAAACTAGAAAATAGGGAAATTTTTTAAAGAGGTTTTCATTTTTAAAAATAACTTTAGGAAGAAAGTATGTAAAATCGCTTTAAGTATGAGATAATAAGATTAACTTTATTAGAAAGTAGGTAACTAAATTGAAAAATAAAAACAAATTTCAAGAAAATGACAAAGTAACATTGAAAACAACTGGAGAAACGGTTACAATCAGTAAATTTAGTTACGTTCCAAACATGAAACGCTATTCGTATACGATTAAAGAGAATCCACAAACATTTTATTTTGAAGAAGAGCTTGGACAGCTAACTACATAAGACTTGCTTACCGCTAAGTCCTAGGCATTCGCCTTAGTTTAATTCCTTTAACCTTTTACAAAGTTAAATTACTTAGAAAAACGGAATGTTAACTTGTTTTTCTTTATCCTTTAGTCAAATCTTTCCTAAAATGCGAAAAAAGGGCTCCTACGTGAGAGTCCTGCAAAATGGGGACTTTTAAAAGGAAAAAAAGAAGTTGCCAGTTTCAATTTGAAGAAACTGGCAACTTTTTCATTATGTAATAGAGATGCACCTCTTACGAGTGCATATGTAGTTGTTCTAGCTTTATCATTCTCTTGATATTAACTGTAAAAGCGGCGAGATAGACTTGTATTTTCACGCCAAATAGACCACGGTATTTGGCCGTAGTCAGACCATGAAACCTTTTTAACTCGGCATTTTTGTGCTCGATAATCGGTCTTATTTTACTTCTCTTTTTGTATTCTTCCGTCTCTAGATATTTCATTTGTTGTTCATGTTCTTTCGATAGTACAGAAATAGAATATGTTTTTGTTTTACTACCTTCTTTATAACAACCTTCCCGTAAAGGGCATGATTGACAAGTAGTTACGTCAAAGTAAAATGTATCTGTTTGATTTGTTCCTACGTTCTTTTTCCCTTGCCGAGCTTTACGGAAACTCCAATGCCCAGCAGGACACATTACTTGGTCCGTCTCTTTGTCGTAACGAAATAAGTCTTCTTCTCTATTTCCATAAACGGATGGATTTAAAGGGATAGATGCCTTTATGTCGTGTTCTTGTAAGTAGGATAGATTTCCTTTTGATGAATAAGCGGTATCTCCTAGAACTTCCTCAAGCTCAATCCCTTGTTCTTTTGTTTGATCAACCAATTCTCTTAGTTGTTTTCCATCATCACTTGTTCCAGTTGTTACTTTTATACTTGTGATAATTTCTTCTTCAGTCATGGCAATATGAGTTTTATAGCCAAAAAAAGAGCGTGATTTCGACTTCCATCCAAACCTTGCCTCTGGGTCAACCGCTGAAGCAATGCCCTTTTTTGATAGTAATCGTTCATCTTCTACGATCTGCTTAGCGACATGTAATTTTTCTTTTATTGATCCTTCTGCGTCAGGGAGAGCTTCTTCTACCTCTTCTCCAAGTTGAGCCAGATAATGTAGCCATCGTTTCCCTTGTTCTTCTTCAGGTATATCTTTGACATTAGGATAGGAAGGTAATTTATGATACAAAGCACTATGCTGCTTCTTAACAGATCTTCGGAGTCTCGAAGCGGCCTTTCGAAGGACTTCTAATGGCTGTCTTTTAGACGCATTTGCTTGCATGTGTGTAGAATCAATCAGAAGTGATTTTGATTTGATTATCCCTTTTTCTTGACACTGTTTCACAATTTCAATAAGAACTTTGTCCACATGTTGAGCACCCAAACGATGTTTGCGAAAGCGACTAAGCTGAGACGGGTCAGGTAAAGAATCTTCAGGGTTAATTCCAATAAACCATTTGTAAGCTAAATTCACCTGAGCTTCTTTTATCATTCGTTCGTCAGAGAGATCATACAAAGTTTGAAGAAACAATAATCGAAATAATAGTTCAGGTTCGTTGGCTGGGCGACCGTAATGTTCACAATAGGACTTCTTTACAATTTCATGGATAAAACTAAAGTCAACTTTATTATGTATAATTCGTAATTGGTGGTCTTCAGGTATGAGGAGATTATAAAGCTCTGAGTGGAAGGATAAGTTCATTTGTCTTGAATGATGAAGCATGATTAACACGACCTTTGTTCTCTAATAAACTCAGAATAACAAAAAAAGAGAAAAAACGCTTCTAAACGCTTTTTCCCTTTTTCTGTATTCGTTTTGCAGTGTTCTCTACGTGGGAGCCCTTTTTAAATTGTTTACAAGCACTAATAAAACTCAATATTGAAAACGTACGTTCCGTTCCTTATAATCAATTTAAACGAGGTGAAATGTTTATGAAAAATGAAGTCATTGAAAACTATCAACGAGATGAAGAAATGATGATCCTTATTTTTGCACAGTGGTGTACAAATCACGAGTTAAATCCAATCGAACTATACGAACGCGCTTACCCGCAACAAAAAACAAACGAAGCTTTAACAAAAGCAATAGAAGCTACAGTTCCAAAGGAAGAATCTGATGAAATCCCTACTGAAACTCTACTCGCCGTTTTATCGATGTTCGGCAATGAAGACCTTGCTTTTATCTGTAGCGAGGAGATGAAGAAAAGCTAGGTGCCTGGCACCCAGCTCTTTTTCCTAGTAAGCATTCTAAATCCTAATAAAATTGCCCAAGCTTGGTCGTCGCCATCTACATAAAACGTTATTGGCCGTTCATTCATTTCAATAACAAGAGTGTGATCATTACTCGCTCTTAATGAATAAGTTTCTTCATTTACTTCAAGCATTGGCTTCCCATTCTCTAGGAAAATCGTCGCTTTTCCGCCTTCAGACGAATCATAGGTACCAAGAAATTTCGTCAACCTCTCAGCCGAAATCTCAAACGAAGGTTCTATACTACGCTGTTTATCAATTGGTAACGCAAGGGCGGTATTGACTGTTGCTAGCCAAATTTCATCTGCTGGCACATTAGAGACGTTACATAGGACAGACACAATCAGCTTTTGTTCTGGAACAAACCCAAAATGCGAAGAAACACCTGGCTGCCCGCCCCCATGTTCAACTAATGTTGAATTTGCATAATTAGGTGTTACTTGCAAGGCATAGCCATAGTATGTGTTATTAATGATTTTAATGGGATTTTGCCACATTCTTTTTACGGTTTCTTCAGAGACTAATTTCTTTCCACCGTTAATAAACACTTGTCCATAATCCAATAAATCTAAAACTGTCGAACGAATTCCGCCACCTATTTCATAATTCCCAAGTTTCGGCCACGGCTTTTCTTCTAATTGCCCTGTTTTTTTGTTGTAGTCATATGGAACTGAAACATTTTCATATTTCCCTAGCTCATCAATACTTAATGTAGAACGATACATTTTTAGAGGATTTAAAATCGATTCAGTGACATATCTTCTGTACAATTTGCCAGTGTATTTTTCAATAATCGCCCCAAGTAGCAAAAATGTATCATTACAATAACTAAAATATTCACCAGGATCACCTAACCTCTCATATTCCTTTTCCGATAGATAGGCAACATGATGTTTTAATTTCTTTAGCTCTTCTCGACGAAACATCGGTGCTAAACCTACTGTATGTGTAAGGAGATGATATATTTTTATCTGGCTCATATCGTCTACACCAATTAAATTGAATTCAGGTAAGTGTTTTGTTACCGCATCCTCTACAGATAAAAATCCAGCTTCCTCTAATCTCATAACTGCTAAAGCAGTAAAAGATTTTGTAATTGATGCAACTCCGAAAATCGTTTCAGGAGTGACTGGACGTTTTGTAATCATATCTCGATAACCGAAGCCATTTTTATAAATTACTTCCCCGTTCGAATAGACAGCTACTGCACACCCAGGTATATGATGTTGTTTCATTTTCTCCACTATATAATCTTCAAATTTTAACCAATTCAATTTACTCAAATATGTCACCCCTAAGTTTGTATATAGTAACATTCGCTAAATGCATGAAAAATCCTTCACTAATATCACAAAAAAGACGTAAGTGGATAAACACCATACGTCTTTTTAGAAGTATTTTACCATTACTAATTATCTATGCGCTTTGGAGCATGTGGTGGAGCTTCCATCCATCCTTTTTCAATTAATAACTGTGCGCCTTCCTCTGCATACTTTGCTGCTTCAGCGGCAAGTGTGGTAAAGGTCATGGCAATATCCCTTCTTGCTGAAGTAGAAATGGCTATCCCATAATTACTCACCCCTTGAGCATTTAGCATTGCGACAAGATTTAGCATCAATTTCTCAGAAAAAGGTGCGTCCTTAGCTGTTGTAACGCCAGAATTCCACGTTGAAGGAGTTGCAACTTCTTCTTTCTTAAAAATATTCGTTTGTACCTCAATATGTTTAGCTGCGATGTTCTTTCCTTTAATAAAATAGTCTTTTATTTCTTTTGTTTCAGTTACCTGAATAAAACTATTCAACACACATAACCCAAGTGTATTCGTAATTTGATTATAAAAGAGACTCGATATCTCTATACCGAGTAATGGGCGAGTGTCGCCAAACCAACCATTTAAGAAACTCTCTTTTTTTACAAGTTCAAGTTCGTTTGAAGGTGGCATATAAGGTGCCCTGATCCATAAACCTTTGTTTAAGAGAAGCTTTCTAGCTTCGTCGAGCAATGTAAGGGCATCCGAAGAATACTTTTGAAAAAACGTAAAAATATCATCTCTTGCAATCGTATTAATTGCCATTGAACCAAAGTTTAAATTCCCCTTAGCTATAAACCATTGGTAAAATAATATAAATGGGTCTGTGTATAATCGGTCTTTTGTTTCATTTAAATCTGATGCTTCTGAAAAACCAATTGGGATTGGTATATTTTCGCTAATAAAAATAGCTTTAATCTCACTTAAATATTTTCTGCTTACCTTTAGACTATCTGCATTGATTTTCTTTATTTCATCATCTTCGACAATAGCATCAAAATAGCTCAATAGACAAACATTCAAACTTTGGACATGATAAGTATTCCATAAATAACTAATTTCTGTTGCCGTCATATCAATATGACTTATACTCATCTAATCACCCTCTGAACTTATGATATGATATTTTGCCCCTAAAAAAAATTAATATGAATTACTTTATTTTTAATTACAAACGAAAAATATAAACCATAAAAAAGCACACAAATCTCTCATCGATTTGCGTGCTCATTGGTTTCGTTATCCAGATGACCTAAGCCTCCACAGCGTTACGAAGGCCGTTATTAAGAAGTCCTTCCCAGCCCATATCCATCGTCGTTCTGATTTGTAAATTTGTCATATCTGGTCCCGGACCTTGAACCTTTTCATTAGGCTCCCCCCACCCTGAATGAACGAGGGTCAATTCCGTTTTGTCTCCTAAGTCTTTAAGCTCAAATGAAACTTCCCAACCTGCTTCGCCCCAAGTAATGACGACTTGGTTTGTAGCATCTACCTTTAAAACCTTACAAGAAGTTGGTCCAAAAGGAGATTGAATTGTAAATACATACCCTTCTTCAGGTTTAAAGTCATTTGGCATAAACCAGGAGTTAATCCCCTCAGAGGTTGCTACTGCATTCCAAACCTTTTCAATTGCTGCATTTAGTACTATGTTTTTTTGAATATCTGGTGTTCCCATCTCGTAATCCCTCCAAAAAGTTATGTAAAAGCTTCTTCGACATTTACTGTACGAAATTAATTATCTGGCTGTCAACTACAAAAAGGCTTCTACACAAAGGTAAAGGAGTATGGATTATCAAATCCTTACTCCCAACACTGTTCTAATCTATTTTTCTACTTTCAATAACTTTTGCGCTTTTATTAGTTTCTAGCTCATTTTTGTATTCTACAAGTTCAATTTCACAGCCAATACCAATTTTAATTGTGTTCCCACGAACAACTTTTGCTTTCGTATACTCTAATTCGACGATGTCTCCTTCTATAACCTCCGCAGTCAAATCTCGTGATAGAACTTTAAAAATTTTATCTAACCCAAGTGAGGTTCCATTCGATTTTGTCACTTTAATTGTTTCACCACCAATTTCTTTCGCATAAGACTTACCATGTAAGCTAACAAAAATCTTATCCGCGTTAAGAAGTCCATCAATGGTAAATCCTCCTTGAAAATTTGCTTCTTCTACTTCGCAATCTTTTCCGATAGCGATTGTGCCTTCGACTAACAGCTTCTCTCCTTTTACCCCTCCTGCAACTTTGCTAGCACCTTTTGAGATAAGATTTTCAAATGTTAAATCACCTTCAACCTTTGAACTTCCAGAAAAGCTAACTCGTTCAGAGGTTAAGTTCCCACTAATTTTTGTACTACCATTTACAACGGTTGAATTAGCTTTAACATTTCCCTCAATTTTACTTGCTCCATTACATTCGAGAACTTCACAGTAAGTATCACCTTGTATTTTTCCATTCCCATTTAATTTTACGTTCCTGAATGTACCACCTGCTGTACTACCATTTCCAGAAATAATTAGATCTCCAATCTTTTGTACTTCCATCTTCTCACCTCATTAGATTATTTTTTTCACAATCAGTTTTAGATTTCGGATTTTTCTTTAAAAACGATTTATACTCTATATTTCTCATACATGAACGATCTTTTTTAAACGTTCAATTGCCGTGCTAATCGAGTACTTGACGGCGATCTTTGCTGTCTTCTCTAAATATATTTCTTCACCACTTGATACTAAAAGAACGACAGCGGTTCCCATTTTCCTTATTACAAGGAGCACGCAGCCCTTTTGTTGAAATTTCGGATAATGATCTATTAATGATTGTAAAATTTGTTTCCCTTCCTCAAAGCCGATTTCACCACTTTGTAGCAGGTCATCAAGAACATATACATAAAGAATTAAGTCAAAAGAGTATTCACTTCTGTCCCCTACAGTTTCTACGAACACATCTAAGGAAGTCTTAGAAACAATGTTACGTTTTATTAACTCCTCTTTCGATAAAGTAAGATCTGTTGGGCTGTCAGAAAACATATCGGCTAGCTCATCTAATGACAGTCCATCCTTCAAATTAATAATTTTATCAATTCTTTCTAGGATTTTCTCCCTCGGGAAAAACGTTTCCTGACCTGTGAACGTTGATTTACGAACAAACCACTCTTCAGGAACTAGATTTTTTCTCTTCCAACGGTATAACTGACCATATGAGATCCCCGTTTCATTTAGCAAGTCTTTTTTAGAAATTAAGTGATCATCCATTTCTTCACCCCCAGAAGTTCATTTTGTTAATAATAATGTAACATAACACTGTTACGTTGTAAAGGCCAAAAAAACAACTTATATATCAAACACTTTTTTCAAGAAGTCGTTAAAAGTTTGTTCTTTATTTTTAGCGCTTTAATAATATTGAAGTAATCACCACACAAAAAGGAGCTGATCTCATGCAATTTCCACAAATGAAACGCTTAAAGGTCTCAGGTGAAGGTAAAATTTCCGTAGCCCCAGATCAAGTTAACATTACGATTGGGGCGATAACGGAAAAAAAGAGCTTGCAGGAAGCACAAGAAGAAAACGCGAGAATTATCGCAAATGTTATTACCGCCATGGTCGAACTAGGGATTCCTAGCGAATATATTCAAACGGTAATTTATCGAATTGACACGTTATATGACTACACAGATGGGCGGCAAATTTTCCGAGGCTACCAGGTTAATCATCAGTTGCAAGTCAAAATTAATCAAATAGATCTAACTGGTCAAGTCGTTGATCTTGCGGTAAGTCAAGGAGCGAACTCTGTTTCAAACATTGAATTTACGATAGCCAATCCGCAGGTCTATTACAATGAAGCCTTGAAAATTGCGCTACAAAACGCCTATCGCAAAGCTTTAGCTTTAACTTCACAATTATCCGTTAATCTAAATCCAATTCCCTACAAAATTGATGAATTCCAAGCAACAACCTCACCGCCAGTTCCGTATGCGACCACTTTGATGGCAAAAGCAGAAGCAACACCAATCCAACCAGGAGAGATCACAATTTCTGCGACCATTATTGTTCAGTACTTATACTGTTAACATCTACCCCACCCCCTTTCTGCATTCTTTTACATAAACTCATCACTTTTACGAAAAATAAAAGAATGAGAAAAGGGGGGATTACATTGAAAACAAATTCTGGTGAGCAACAAGAAAAACCGTTACAGTGGTGGCAGCTGTCTTTGTTGGGAGTTGCTTGCACAATTGGGACAGGCTTCTTTTTAGGCTCTAGTATTGCCATCAATATGGCGGGTTTTTCAGTCTTATTAGCCTACGCACTTGCTGGCTTAGGAACTTATTTTGTTTATGAAGCATTAGCTAAAATGATGATTGCTGATCCACAAAAAGGTTCGTTTCGTACATATGCTAAAAAGGCTTACGGTCGTTGGGCCGGCTTTAGTAGCGGTTGGGTTTACTTTCTTTCAGAGATGTTAATTATGGGTAGCCAAATGACTGCCTTATCAATTTTTACGAAGTTTTGGTTTCCTAACATCCCCTTATGGGTTTTTGCAAGTGGATATGCTGTTTTAGGATTACTCGTTATTTTGGCTGGACCAAGTGGGTTTGACAGAGTAGAAAATTTATTAGCCGTCCTAAAGCTTGCTGCCATCGTAATGTTTATCATACTAGCGGTAGTTGCTCTATTTGGAGTATTTGGTGGTGCCGATGCCGAAGTCACAGTCCCAAGAACATATGATGGAATTTTCCCAAACGGGATTAGAGGATTTTTACCTTCATTAATATTTGGTTTTTATGGATTTGGGGGAATTGAAATTGTAGGGCTATTAGCGATTCGCTTAACCAATATGAACGATGCCACAAAAGCTGGTAAGGTCATGCTATTTACTCTTACAGGACTTTATATCGCATCAATTGGTTTAGCTTTAATTATGGTTTCAGTTAATAAGATTACGACAGACACGAGTCCCTTTGTAACTTCATTAGCGAATTATAACGTTCCTTATGTGACAGATATTTTTAACGGCGTTTTTATCATAGCTGGTTTTTCAACGATGGTTGCTTCCCTATTCGCCGTGATTCGAATTTTAGTGACTTTAGCGGAAGATGAAGATGCACCGGCAGGATTAGCAAAAAGAGTAAAAAACAATAAAATCGCTATCAATGCGATTTTATTAACAACTGCCGGAATTATCGTCTCCATCATCTTAGCGATCATTATGCCTGGACGTATTTATGAATACATCACAACCGCCGCAGGCTTAATGCTGTTATACAATTGGTTATTTATAATTGGATCTTATGGGAAAATTCACGAACTTACAACATTTGATAATATAAAGCGATTTTTAGGCTTTGCCCTTGTCATGTTTGCCGTGTTTGGAACACTGTTTCACAGTATCAGTCGCCCTGGTTTTTTCGTCAGCATTGCCTTTGTTGCAATTATCTTAATTGTGACCTTATTTATGAAACAACATTGGAAGAAGCCAAAGAAACCGAAGCTGCCTTCTGTTTTTACGAAAATAAAACAGTAGCTGCTTGAATTCCAAAATAAACGCCAAAACCAATTAGTGACAACCCTGAAAAAACAGAAATAGCGACGAGGAACCGACTCGTTAAAAATTTACGTAAATTACTTGAAAGTAGAGCCATTGTAATATCCCAAACGGTAATACCTAAAAAGATCGCACCAGTGTATAGCAAGACGGTACTTAGTTCATTCGTCGTGACAGTTTTGGCTAAAATAGATCCAAAAATTCCTAACCAAAAAAGGATCGTTAACGGATTAAATAAGGATATAAAGAATCCCGAGAAGAACGATTTAGAATAAGATTCACTAGTACGGTCAGAAGGTGTTAACATCGCTGCTTCCTTAGCACCAAGGATACTCTCAAAACCTGTATAGACTAACACGAAAAATCCGAATAACCAAAGGAATGTTTGCATAAACGGAATTTCAAGGAAATGTACAACTCCTAAAAATACGAGGAGCATATAAATTCCATCGGCAACTGTAGCACCTAATCCTACTAGCCATGAATGAAAAAAACCATTTTTAATGCCACGGTCAAGTTGTGCTGCATTTACTGGACCAATCGGCGCAGCTAGTGACAAGCCTAAAAATATATAACCAAAAATAACACTCATAAGAAAAACATCCTCCAGTCAGTAAAGTTGTTTAGTTAGTCGGACAAACTAACCGCTTGTACATTGTATTCAACGAAACAAGCTCTTACGACAAGAGGATGTATTTATTAAACTTTTATATTGTTGTTATTCCTTATCTAGCTCTATATCAACTTTTTTACCACCAACCGCTAAAAACATCATGACTTCTAGATCTGGTTTAATTTTCATCAATCCCTGTAAATAAGGTTTTACAAGATCTTTATAATCTTCACAAACCCCTTCTTCTTGTAATTGACTAAACACATACATTTTGCTTTCCTCAATTAAAAAAGACAGGTAACCAATAGCTTCATTTCTGTCCGTTACTATATTTAAAACTTGCGCATTTTGATTGATGAACTCCGGTGAAAAATAAATTTGCAATTGTAACTCCCCTTTCTCTCTTTAAAATTATTTCACGATTCCTCTAGAATTAAACAACATTGTTTACACAAACTATGATAGAAGGAGGGATTTCACTTGGAAAATAATAATCGTTTTGAAGAAGTATATGAAAAATATCGCCAAAATACAGATCCTATGGACATGAGCCAAGAAGATGAAAAAGAGCATATTGTGGCGGTACGCAAAAATGATGAAGGTGATTTAATTGCCTTTCAAACTAGCTCAGGCAGGCAATTAGATTATCTAGAGGCACTAAATGACGCCAAGGCTGGCAAGTTAGCCCATGTAGACGTATTTCAAAAATACGGTCGCGACATTTTACGGAGTGAACCTGACGGAATTAAAGAAAATAATTTAGACAATTTACCAGAATTTTAAAATAGCAAAAAGCTGCACCCTAATTGTTAGTTACGTTCAACATCTAGGGTGCAGCTAAATTTCGTGCTTATTTAGAATCTGGGTATGTCTTTTCTAAAAACAAGATCGATTGCTTTATTAATTTTTTTAATACTTCAATATCGATATCTGCAACTTTGTTGATGTAAACACATGCTTTTCCTGTTGTGTGCTTTCCAAACTCCTTTAATAAATTGACTCTAGTTGTGTCACCTGTTGCAAAATATAAGCTAGTTTTAGCTTTTCTGGGTGAGAAGCCAACAAGCGGCGCTTCTCCTTCGTGACCAGAGGCATATTTATAATGATAGGATCCAAATCCAATAATACTTGTTCCCCACATCTTCGCTTGAAACCCCGTTGTTTCCGTAAAAATATCTAGTAATTTATATGCATCTTCCCGTTTTTTTAGGTTTTCTACTTTTTCGATAAACTCAATGACATCATTGTCGTTTTCTTTTGTTTTTAGTTCGTACATAATGACACCCACCCCTTGGCTCTATAAATTTACTGTTGATTCATTTTTGCCAAAATTTCTTCTAAAGAAACTTCGGTAAAATCACCTTCGATCACTAGGTCATTCGTCAATAAAGGCTGAGCAATAAATGGCGAAAAAATTACATCGCCATCAAGATAAAAATAAGTTGTTTCACCAATGTGCGCCTTCGTAAAGCGATAAACAAACTCTTTGTCAATAAAACGAATTTGTAAGGCGGTGTTACCCGTTACCCTCGTAACCACCTGAAGAGAGTTAGGTTCGATATCACTAACATCTGCAATTAGCTTTCCATCTTGACTTCGAATTTCTAATATTGATGTTCCTACAGCTGTTTCAGCTTTATACTCAAAGGGAACTTCATCATTTTTTGTTGCACTTTTCTCCCGATCTTTTTTTGCTGCGACAATTCCAACAACCTTTTCATAAAATGCTTGATTATTTTCACTTATATAAAATTCAGGCGTTTCTCCGTTCGCGTACCTATTCCAAATCTGTACACTACCTTTGTCGTTGACCGTTAAGGTCGTATAAATGTTTTTACTAGAGTCGTGAACAAAGGCAATTAAATAACTATTCGGTTGTCCAACTCCAATATCATGTTCATCCAAATTTCCTTCAGTTACTTTCATTTCTGTTAAATCAACGACCAAAGATTTCATGTTTGCATCATCAAAGTAAAGGCTGAAGCCACCAGTCCAAGCATTTGGGTCTTCATACCAGTTAAAAAGAACAGATTCGGCATCTTCCATGTCATTAATTTCATTAAATTGAAGGGAATTATCCGATGATGTTCCTTGCCCAAGACCCGTCAGCTGTTGTAACTTAGGTGCTATTAGGATGAGTAAAAGAATTACTACTAAAGTGAGAGCGATGTAGTATATGTAAGGTTTTTTCTTTGCCATTAGTATTTTCTCCTATTGTGATTTCGCCTTAAGTGCGTTTATTTTCTTAGTATCTAACGAATACAGGATTGCCTTCTAAAGGTCTTGTGACAAACGGATCATATCCCTGCATTGTATCCCATTCTCAAAAATGGCTTCTGAATAATGCCGAATAAAAAAGTCCACATCGACACCTGTAATTCTAAAGCCACATTTTTGATAAAGAGCTAATTGGCCGATACTTGAATTCCCAGTACCTATTTCGATTGTTATATACCCATTTGTTTTGGCAACTTTGATCGCATCCATGACTAGCTGCTTCCCGATTCCTTTTCCATGTTGCTCTTCTACAACTGCAACATTGACCAATTCCACAGTCTTTGACCTAGTGGGAAGTAAAACATAAACACCAACTATTTCTTCATTAGTTTCTGCAACAAAGCATTCTCCACGGTTTAAGTATTCCTCCACAATCACCAAAGAAGGGTCAGCTAGTAAAAGCAACTCCATTGGTGGCTCCTCACTCAAATGTAGTTTTCTAATCTTCATCTTGCTCTCCTCTAGTAAAAATTTTGGTTCAAGCCTTATCTATTAAAACAAAAAAAACAGAACAATAAATATTGCTATCGTCCAAAAATAGGAGCTGAGAATAGTTTTCTCATACGGTTTCTTGAACTCTTTGTTTTTGTGCTCGACTGAAAATATAAAAACATAGACTAATAGCAGGAAATAAACAAGGAATATGTAAAGTAAAAATCGCCATTGTTGTACCCACTCAAAAATAGGGCCTAACGTTCCTCCAATAATAAAAAGGATTGCTGATAGTGCTCCTCCAATGATACAAATTTTTGGCATTCTACTCCAAACACTGCTTTCAAAAATAGTTTTTGCTTTTTTAGCTTCAAATAAAAACAATAGGTAAAAACAACTTACAACTAAGGCAAGAATGAGAAACGTCATGTAACTTGAATTCACAGCAGTCCATTCTCCGTTTGAAGGTTGAATTGTCCTATTCCCTGATATGTGTTCTAAAAACCACATAAATAAGAAAATAAAAGATACCGTTACTACCTGGAATATCGACCACTTCACCTTCTTCACCTCCCTAATAAACAATCAAATCTCTTTCCCGATGCTTTGTTTCACTCATATCACACCAACTACTTTGTAATTAATGCACTGCTAAGAAAATTTCGATCACGGCAATAAATAAATTAAGTAACTCCATGTCAAAACCCCTCAAACTTAATTTAAAGCTAAGTACCTACAACGTCGTTCCACAATGATTACAAAATCGTGCACTAGGTATATTTTCTTGTTGGCAACTGCGACAAACTTGCGCCAATTTATCACCACAACCATTGCAAAACTTTGCATTCATAACATTTTCGTGATGACAACTATGGCACGTTATCGCTAATTTTGAAGGGCTTTCCTGCTGTACCGCATTAGCTATTTCTTTCACCCCTGTTGTAGTCTCTTTCGCCAAATAATTAAATGTATCTTTTGCCACAGGTGCATATTCTCTACTCTGATATTTCGCTACAGTCGCACCGTACCCAAGAGATGACAATGAAAACCCAATAAAAAGAAAAGGCATTCCCACAAAAAATAACCAAAAATACTTCGGTTCTTCAAAACCTTGAAGTGTAAAGAAATCTATGAATGCCACTAGCATGCATGCTGCACCTACGATAACAAATAATGGTCCTAACACACGGAACAGTGAACGCGTTTTTATGTGTTGCTCAGGTATAAATTCTTTTTTTCCCATACTTAACACCCTTTCTAATAATAACTTAAAACAATATACGTTCCAATTTCGCTTATGGTTTCAATTTTACTATAATAACAATATTTCCCACTAACTTAGCCGAAAGCTTCAGCTGCTATATTTTCAAATTAACACTAATCTCCTATAATTTACAGAAAAAATGTAAATAAGCGTCTCTGTTTTTACAGAAACGCTCTAAATCAAATAGAAATTTTTAATGGGAATGATTTTCTTCATCGGCCATTGCAATTGCTTTTGTTTCATGAACTGTACCGTATGGATGCTGAGGTGGTGCATAAATTGAGTACACTTTCAGAGGTACATTCCCTGTGTTTGTTAGATTGTGCCATTTCCCAGCTGGTACCATGATCGCAAAGTCATTGAAGACATTTGCTTCAAAGTCTAAATTGTCTTTTCGATCCCCCATTTGAACACGCCCTTGACCTTGTTCGATGCGGAGGAATTGATCAAGGTCAGGATGAACTTCTAAGCCGATGTCTTCTCCAACATCGATACTCATTAAGGTCACTTGCAAATGCTTACCTGTCCATAAAGCGGTGCGAAAAGAATTATTTTGTTTAGTGACCTCCTCAATATTCACCACAAATGGGTTTGAACCATAATCTTTAAAGGCATCCTCCTCTAAGGAGCTAAATCGCGAAGCATACTCTCTTTCACCGATGGAAGCATCAAAAAATACATTTTGAACTAGCGGATACTGAGTAAGTGAACAAATCTTTTGATACTCTTCATGTCCCTTAATTCCACTTTCATAAGCCTTTTGTAACCCTTCTCGATAACTACGAAAAGGCACGTTATCGATTTCGTACATAGGCTTACTTCCAGTAAGTGTCATAAATAAATTTGTAAACTGATTTAAATATCCCTTTTTTTCATCTAAAGCGTGAAGAATTTCTTTTTTATGCTTTTGGTTTGGTGCCACTGTTGCCAATCGACTATAAAGATCAATGTCTGAGGCTTCTCTTTTAATTCCATCAAATAACGCCTCAGCTACTTGTTGTTGATTCTCCCTAGGCATATTATCTGCGTAATACATTGGTGTGTTAACATTAGTGTAATAAGGATATGGATACATATGATGTCCATTATACATTTTGATCAAACTCCTTCATAATTTATAGAACATCATATGCCTACGTTTAGAGAAAGGACTTCGATTTAACTTATCCTTGCTAAAATGGGCGTAGTAGTCTTTCCACCATTAACATACAGCCATTAATAAATATAAAAAAGCGACAGCATTGTTCCGCTATCGCCTACGTTGAATTGTAATTAATCACAATCGGAGTGCAGTTCAGTTAAAATCGATGCGTCTTGTTACCTGATCGCTTGTTTGCATCTCTAAAATAAACTCATTAAAGTTGCCCGTTAATTGTTTTCTTCTTCAGGAGGATCGTATGTCACATACGTTCCTGCGATAAAGTCATGAATTGAACGTTTATCTTCCCTTAACCCGACCATAAAAGCACTTACAATTACGCCAATTCCTAATGTGATAATGTAGACAATTCCCCCAACGATATTTCTTAATAGCATTGTACCGAGTCCTACTTTTTCCCCATCTACTCTTGCAATCCTAATGTCTACCGCTCGTTTCCCGATTGTATACCCATACCAAAAAATTGGTAACAATAAGTGGTATAGAAGGTCTAAGAAATCAGTAAAGGAATAGCCTTCCGTAGTAAATTGACCGTATAGAGCTAGTGAGATAAATCCTAACACGAAAAATAACAAAATTGCATCTATTATACTTGCACCAAGTCTAATCCAAAAGCCAGCTGGGCTTGAGACATCCATTAAAACACTCCTCACGTTGTAATTTCTATGGTGATATTTTATTCATAGGTACGCTTTGTTAGTACCCCATACATGAAAATGACCTTTATCTATTAAGGGTTCTTACTAATCTTAATTAAAGTCCATTTCCCTTAATAAACCTTTTCTAAATAAACAAGCCACATATCATAAAGCTCTTCTTCTGTGTAACCAAATGCAGCTTCATAATCAAGCTCATTTCTTAGAAATTGACCTACTGCCTCTAACCCAAACTGAGAATCTATAAATCTCATATACGTATAAGAATATTCATAGCCACCGATATTTCCGAATGTGATTGGATTGTTTGTTTTTACTTTTTTAAATGAAGGAACAGGATTCTTAGATATTGAATCTGCCATTGGCTTTTGACCTGCTAAGTAGACCGCTAAGCCTTCATCAATCCATTTCGGTGTTTTCCTATTAATCTGGTAAACGACCGTATGAACATATTCATGAACAACTGCCGTGACAACACTTTCAGATGAATGTTCGGGACCTGGATTATTTGGTGATACTAATAACACTTTTTTACCAATATTGTCACCAATGTACCACTTAGGTCCAATTAGTCTCCCTATCATTCCATATTTTTTTCCGTGAAGTGTATTTTGATCAGGATAAATATAGACTTCTGTCATTTCTGTTCCCTCAAAGGAGAGTTTATGATTAATTCCTCCTCGTTTTGTGTTTAATAACTCACCTATTTCACTTGCCACCGCTCGATCGACCTCTTCAAAATAGAGGATAAAATTTCCAGTTTCTTCTCTCACCATTTCATTTGTGTGCACATTTAACATTGGGTAAATTTGAATAACAACCAGCAATACCACTATTAAAATGACGTAGTACCATTTGTTCTGCATACGTTTTTGTACTCCTTAGCAGGAATGAATAGCTATAACGACTGTATTCTACTTAAAGTAAATAAGACCTTTTTAAACCACTTAATATTTCTATATTAACATATATTTACCATATAATAGCAAAAAAATTTAACTACTATTTTGATTTATGAAGAATTTCACAAATTGTTTAGCATCTTCTTCCGTGTTGCCATCAATTAGTTGGTAAAGAACAATGTATCCAACACCTTGAAGGTCAAACCCTAACACTACGGCATCATTATGATCTGTTTTTAATAATTGATATTGAATATTTCACCTTCAATTTCAATTATTTCCGCTGACGCAATCTCTCCGAAGCCATCTTTAAATATGTCTAGAGTTATCACTGTATCATCATGATAGAAATCACCATATACAAGCTCACTTCGGTTGTTTTCAAGAAGATGAGCCAATTGTTCTTCATTCATCTCAATTTTTTCCGTTTTCGCGACGAGATAGTTAACTGTAGCTCCCACCGGTTCGCCTTTTTGAGGTTTGCCGTCTTCCACTTTTAATCCATATTTAATCTGTGCACTACCAATTGGGTATGTTTCATGATGGGAAATTTGGATTTGGATTTCTACCAGTTCAGATAACAGCTTTTCTAAACTTTCATACTCTGAAGTACCCCTATTTTCTAAACCACATGCAGTTCCTATTAACAAAGCACTTACTAAAAGAAAAGTTAAAACCAGCTTCTTCATAAGTACCTCCTAAATGTTTAATTATTACAATTTACGAAAAAAACTGAAAAAGGTTTCAATCACTTAAAATAATGTCGTTGGTTCAACTTTATCTATTAGCAGAGCTCCTTCATTTCTAGGTGAGTTAACAAGACTAGACACCTGATAAGTGATCATCTCATCCGCTGGAAACGGTTTGATCATATTTTGTAAAAATGATACATCTTCAAACGTACGATCAAGCCATTTATGTTCATTTACTTTTGGCAAAATCACCGGCATCCTGTCATGCACCTCACGGACTAGATCATTTGGTGTAGTTGTAATAATTGTGCAAGTATGGAGGGGTTCACTTTCATGAGTTTGAAACGTTTCCCATAACCCAGCAAAAGCAAATAAGCGCTTATCTTTAAACGTTATGTACATAGGAATTTTATTTTTCCCCTCTCGCTTCCATTCGTAAAATCCATTTGTAACAATTAAGCAGCGTTTTTGTCTAAACGCTTGCCTAAAACTTGGTTTTTCAGTAATAGTTTCACCGCGAGCATTGATTAGTTTATGACCTATCGTTACGTCTTTGGCCCATTGCGGAACTAACCCCCACTTTAAGTAACCAGCTCGATTTTTACGACCGTCATTAATAATAGCCAGAACTAGCTGACTTGGAGCTATATTATACCTTTTCTCATAACCTGCAATTGGAGTAGTCAGGTTGAAACGTTCCGATATTGCCTCTTCTTCAGCACTTAACGCAAATCGCCCACACATAAGGCACATCCTTTCTGTCTGTATAAAAAATATCATTTTTAGATATTATTATTTAAATTACCTCAGTAATAGTGTAAAAGCTTTACTACACGATCTCAAGTTTAAAAAAATTTAGTTATTTCGTAGGTCGAAACTACTAAATTTCTAATTATGGGAACCTTTGGAAAAAACGATCGTATAGTTACTAGAACCTTTCATATAGTAGTAAAGGTTAAAAGAGAACATTAGGAGGAATAGTTTTGAAGAAAAAAAGTATTGGAGCTTTGTCACTATCAGCATTATTATCATTAAGTCTTGTTGCACCAAGCGTTGGAGCTACGAATTTATTTGAACAAAAACAAGAGGAAAGAGTAAAAATTCAAGTTGCTTCAGTAAATGTCGTCTCCAAAAACGAGCTTATTAAGCGAGTAAAGGAACTCTTCCCAGGAAAGTTTGATTTCGTATCAAACAACGATTTCCACTTACATTCTGGGCACCGATTCCCTGAGGACAATGAAGATATCGTCCGCTACAATCTTTATTTTTCTAAAGAAATTAGTGGGAAGTATGTTCATGGTGATTTCGAATTTATCGGTGAAGATTTAGAATTAAATCGTTTTTACTATCGTCCTGCAAACGAAGCAGATGCACTTTTTCCAGCAAAAGTCTCTAAAGATGAGGCCGAAAAGATTGCTGATGAATTTTTAAGTAAGTTTGCAAAGAAAAGTGGTGATTACAAGCTCTCTGAAAATAATCATTATTACTATGGTGGCAATCAAACACTAACAGAACCGATCCGGTATGAATTTTCTTATGAAAAATTTAAAAATGGGGTTCCTGTCTCTGACCAAAATGTTCATATCACTGTATTAGGTAACGGTGAAATCACTAACTTTAATGGCCCATACCAACATAATCCAAATTTCAAATACGAAGATCTAAGTAAAGCGAAATCCGAGACAGAAATACTTAAGCAAATTAAAGAAAACTTTTCAGTAGAACTTCAGTATTTAATAGATTTTGATTACCGAACACAGGAAGCGAAAGTTCGATTAGCATATCTACCTCTTCCGCATGTGAATGGTGTTCATGCTTCAACAGGAAATTGGATGGTACGTAACAGCTTTGTTGAGAACATACCTAATTCAAAAGAAATAAAGATGCTCGTAGATCAACCACTTAAGCCAAAACATTCTTCTTACTCTCTTAATGATGCAAAAGCGTTGGCTGAAAAGCTATTAAATGTTGACGATGTTGAGAGCATTAAATTAACGATTGATGGTGTTGAAGAGAGAAAAAATTATCTTGGAAAAGAAGTCATTTCAGTTAACTATATGTATTACATGGGTAACTCAGGGTCTGGCACCGGTTTAGAAATAGACAAAAAGACTGGTGCAATTTTGCAATACCATGACCTAAAAGAACAGTTGTTAAAGGAATATGGCAAAGCAGAAGAACCTACAAAAGAACTTACTTATGATGAAGCATTAAAATTAGCCGTTGAATATGCGAAAGAGTATGCACCATCTTATTTACATCATTTTGCTTACCCAACAGTAGAAACACCATCAACTAAAAACGGTTACCATATTTCGTTTCCACGCATTAAAAATGGATTACTCGTTTCTAATGAAGGGTTAAACATCGGTATTAGTCCTAGCGGTTCATTAAGTTCTTTCAATGTTAATCTTTTTGATATTAATCAATGGCCATCAAAAGAAAGCGTAGTTGCCGAGGAAACAGTAATGAAGGAATTTCTAAAAAATTTACAAGTGGAACTTAGATATATGAACAATTACTGGGAAACAAATAGTAATCTCTACAATTTAGTTTATACAACAAAATATAACGAAAAACATCATGTTATTGACGCTTTAACTGGCGAATGGGCAAGCTTCTATAACATGGAAGAAGAAGCCCAAAAGCCTGTCGTAACTGATCATTGGGCCGAAGAAGAATTAAACTTTATGATTAATGCAGGAATTATAAAAGTTGATGATGTGGACACCTTCAACCCTGATGCTTCTACAACAAAAGGAGAAGCTCTTTCAGTCATTATGAAATCGTTAACCCGCTTTTACGACCATCATTATGGTAGAGACGATCAACCATCACACACTTTTGAAAACATTCAACCTGATCACGCCCTCTATCAAGTCGTTGAACGTGCAGTAAATTTAGGGATACTAGACAAAAATAAAAAACAATTCGCTTTTGACGAACCACTTACTCGCCAAGAGTTAGCCGTTTGGTATGTTCGCGCCCTTGGATTAGAAGAAGCAGCAAAACATGGCAACATCTACAAGGTTAACTTTGCTGATTCAGCTTTGGTTAAGGACGAAAATAAAGGCTATGTTGCTTTAGCCAACGCATTAGGAGTGTTAACGACTAGCAATAACAGGTTTAGACCTGACCAGGAAGTTACCTTCGGACAGATTGCCGTCTCAAGCTTCCGACTCGCCAGACTTGCTTATAGCGACAACCGTTTAAATCGTTATTAAAAATAATAGGTTTACCATTAAGAAAAACGCGACTACTGCGTTTTTCTTTTTTATCAAACTGGAGAGTAGAACTAGTCTACGAACTTAATTTTCCTAATAAATGGTAATCTATAACTCATAGAACCAGTATATAAACCGAAATCTCCTAATTAATAGAAATTCTTGCCCATTAACCCCTACAACATCCCATCTCTAAATAAATACTAAATCAAACTATTAACCTTCATAGTCGATCATTTGATAAACTATAACTATCTAAATGAATTTCATAATTCCTAATTATCGCCATTAAGATACTATATGTAGTTGCGTAAAGTCGCCGCAACTACATATAGTTTGATTGTTATGGTTCGTTATTGGTAATTATGAAGTTCACTCTTTGTTTTCATAATTTTTCAGTCTTAGGAGGAGATCCTCAGTATGATGAACATTCTACTTATTTTTAGTGCTGTCATTTGCATTGCTGCATTAGTAGCAACAATTATGATTGCAGTTAAACCCAACGATAAAAATTACCTAAAAACAACAAAAAAGAGATTGATGCGATTGTCGATCATCTACGTAGTCACTTTTGTCCCTGCATTGCTATTGACTGTCCTTTATTTTGTTTACAGGTAATAGATTACGCAATATTAGAAAAGCTAGAGTCCAAAACAATAAGTTTATCAGATCAAACAAACAAGGTTGCCTCTAAATAGAGCAACCTTGTTTTTGACTTTTGCAATTACATTTTACATTCCTGCTGACTTCATTAAACGCTTTACAATCTCCTGGTAATCTTCTGCTGAAATACCAGGGGCAAATTCTTCTGGTACAGAATCATAATCAGGTTTAGGCGCTCCCTCTGGGGAACCAATAATGACTTCAAGTGGTCTTCCGTCTTCTGGATGCGTTCCTTTCCAAATTTTATCAACATCACGAAAATCAGTTGGACTCCATGTATATAATTTCGTATGAATACCTGCATCCTCAAATTGTCTTGCCGTTTCAAAGGCCCGGTTACTTAAGTTTGGTATCGGTACCATCTTTGTCATGTCTACACCTGTAATTGCTTGGATCGCTTTTGCGTAGGCAACTACGTGTACACCACCACGAACGAGGAGATAGCCAATCATCATCCGTGCAGTTGGATGGTCAGTCATTTCATATACACGCATCTTGTGAGTTCTTGCCCCGCACTCTAAGAAGAAGTTGTGGATCAAGTCCAGCAACAGATTACCACTATTAAAGACATTATCACCTGTCCACGGACGCCCATGAGAATCTGCTGGTTTTGCCGTTTGGGCCGTGTCGATAAAGTGATGATGGAAACGTAAATCTTTCGCATTTTGTAGTGGCGCAATGTTTGGATCGCCAGGGAATGTCGTATTCTCCAACATAATATTAATTGTATGAGAGACTAGTTCAACATGGGCAATTTCCTCTGCTGTTATACTAGCGACTAAATCATAAAACGGCTTAAACTTTTTTCGGTTTCGAAAGTTAAACGACTGGAATAAGTAATTATTTAGCGTAGACATTTCACCGAATTTTCCACCGAGTAACTCTTGCACGGCTGAAGCCCCGTTTGGATCTGGATATTCTGGTTGCGGTAACTCAATTAAAAGTTTATCGAATCGTTGAAACAAGACCTTCTCCCCTTTCTCAATTCAAATTTTCACGCAAGGTGATTATTGCGGCATTACCCAAACAATGCACTGAATTCGAATAAAAAAGGCTGATCCAGAAACATTAACAACGACGTGATCCGGCTTTACATCAGCTAATTCACCTCGAACACTACCATCTGTCGTTTGTACGACAACCGTTTTTCCAACAACAGTAAGAAGTGACTGATAAACGTAAGGGTCAACCAAAGAAATCATTTGTGGAGCGCCAGCATGGGGCCTTTGATCGTTTTGATAATTGTTCAAATGAAAACAACTCCCTTCTTTTTCTCACTTATTCTCACTCTATGATGGCCTCAGATTGTACCATTCCAGCAATCTTCTAGTCATTAAACAAAAAAAGACTAACTTCGAGGTCAGCCTTCTTCAAACCATTTTTCAACGTTAGGACCAGAATTAAATTTCCAGTGATAAAATTCGTTATTCTTACGATCATAGCGATAATCGCGTTCCCAAGTGCTGCTATTTGCAACGATTTGTTTAATCGCCTTTGTCACATACAAAAGCTCTGCATTCGTCATAGTCGGATGAAGCGATAGCCGAACCCACCCCGGCTTTGTCGATAAATCTCCCTTTTCAATTTTTTCAGTAATAGCCTTTGACTGTTCAGGAGTAATGCCAAACAAATAATGACCATAGGTGCCAGCACAAGCGCATCCACCACGAACTTGAATCCCAAAACGATCACATAAAAGTTTGGTTAACAAGTTGTAATGAATGCCATCTACATAAAAAGAAATCACCCCAAGGCGCTTTCGGACATCTCCCTGCAAAATATGGAGCCCATCAATCTTACTTAGTTCATCAAACGCAAGTTTTACAAGTTCCTGCTCCCGGTCCTTAATATTTAGAACACCCATTTCCTCTTTCAAACGAATACATAGCGCCGTTTTAATCGCTTGTAAAAAACCTGGAGTGCCTCCGTCTTCACGTTTTTCAATTTCGTTAAAATAAGCTCTTCCACCCCAAGGATTTGTCCATTGTACCGTTCCCCCACCTGGATTGTCAGGTACTTTATTTTTATACATCTCTTTATTAAAAATTAAAACGCCACTCGTCCCAGGTCCCCCTAAAAATTTATGGGGTGAAAAATAAATTGCATCTAAATGTTCCTGTTTATTCTCAGGCCTCATATCTATTTGCACATACGGAGCTGAACAAGCAAAGTCCACAAAACAAACACCGCCGTATTCGTGTATGAGCTTTGCCATCTTATGGTACGGGGTTTCAATACCTGTTACATTTGAGCACGATGTAAACGCACCAATGATATACTTTCGTTTCTTATATTTATCCAACTCTTTTTGAAGTTTTTTTAAACTCACTTGATTATTTTCATCTGGCTCAATGACGACAACATCGGCGATTGTCTCTAGCCATGATGTATGGTTCGAATGATGCTCCATATGAGTCGTGAGCACAACTGGCCGATTTTCTGGACTCAGAAAAATTCGGTCTTTATATTTCTCAGGAACCCTTAAACCTAACATACGCTGTAATTTATTGACAACACCTGTCATCCCAAAGCCATACGTAATAATGACATCACTTTTTGGCCCTGCGTTGACGTGTTTTTTTATAATTTCATGCGCATGGGCATAAGCTTGAGTCATAGTAGTACCGGTCACATTTGATTCTGTATGTGTGTTGGCTACATAGGGACCAACTGTTTTTAATAGTTTTTTTTCGATTGGATGATATAATCTGCCACTGGCAATCCAATCAGCATAAATGATCTTCTTTTTTCCAAAAGGTGTTAGGTAACTTTCATTTACACCAACAATTTGTTTTCGATAAGCTTTGAAGTAGCGTTCTAGTTTTGACATAAGATTTCTCCCTTACTTAGTGGTGAGTAAAACGCCTACTACCTATTGTATAAAACAACACAGAAAAGGTGATTTATCAAAGCTATATTTTTCCCACCATTATTTTCTATTGTCATTTGGCATGGACCATGGTATATTAATTGAGCGATGAGCTGATTTGCATAAGTCGAGCGACACGCCTTTGGCAATACACTATGTGGAGTGTAGTCACTCGCCGCAATACGCAAAAAGACGTCCCTCGGGACGTCTTTTTTATTTACCCACTACAAGTTTACTTACCGTTTTCGCCATGTTCTACGCTTCTTCGCCGCCTTTATCTTCCAAAACTTTTTTAAATACATAAAAATTGTACTAATACTTATGAAAAAATATTTAATTCCATTTTACGGTACCTCTCTTTTGCTACAAAAAGTGCATTTGGGTTAATATGATAAAGTAAGCTTTACTCCTTATAGAGGATGTTCAAAAAGTCCGGTAATCATAGCTGTCGAATCTCTTCGTTGGCTCGCTTCTGTGCTGCTCATGTATTAATTGCATACATTCCGCTGCTCGAAGCTTCGCCGCCTCGACCTCCTCGGCTCTGATTATCCTCCTTTTTGAACACACACTTATACAAGGAATGTATATTTATCAACTACGACAGGAGGATACAAAGATGACACAGAAACGCGCGATAACTATTGCAAGAGGTGATGGCATTGGTCCTGAAATCATGGAGGCAACCCTTAAAATTTTGGACCACGCTGGAGCAATGATTGAACCTGAATTCATCGATATTGGTGAAAAGGTTTATTTAACGGGTAACACTACTGGAATCCCTGACGAAGCTTGGGAATCCCTAAGACGGACAAAAGTTTTTCTTAAAAGTCCAATTACTACCCCTCAAGGTGGCGGATACAAAAGTTTAAATGTAACCATTCGGAAAACGTTGGGCTTATTTGCAAACGTTAGACCAAATGTTTCGTATGCGCCTTTTGTTAAAACAAAGCATCCAAACATGAATATGGTCATCATTCGTGAAAACGAAGAGGACTTATATGCCGGAATTGAGCATCAGCAAACACCTGAAGTTGTTCAATGTCTTAAACTAATTACTCGCCCTGGCTCGGAGAAAATTATTCGGTACGCTTTTGAATATGCCAAAAGAAATAATCGTAAAAAAGTCACTTGTTTAACGAAAGACAATATTATGAAATTGTCCGATGGACTCTTCCACAAAGTATTTAAAGAAGTTGCCAAAGAATATCCTGAAATAGAAGCGGATCATTGGATTATAGATATTGGAATGGCGAAAGTCGCTGACACACCTCAAGATTTTGACGTCGTTGTTACCTTAAACCTATACGGAGATATTGTTTCCGACGTGGCTGCTCAAGTTGCTGGAAGTGTTGGACTTGCTGGTTCCGCAAACATTGGCGACAACATTGCTATGTTTGAAGCAATTCATGGTAGTGCACCTGATATCGCTGCAAAAGGAATTGCAAATCCATCTGGTCTCATCCATGGAGCGATTATGATGTTAGTCCATATTGGTCAACCCCAAGTTGCTGCTCGTATACATAACGCGTGGTTAAAAACATTAGAGGACGAAATTTATACTGGAGATATTGCCAAAGGTCGCCCTTCTGTAGGGACTGCCCAATTTGCACAAGCTGTAATCGAAAGACTTGGACAAACACCGACAACGTTTCAACCTGTTCAGTACGAAAACGTTGAACAATCAGAAGATACTCAGTTCAGACTTGCTCCATCGGTGACAGATCGACCAAAATCAGATGTAGTTCGCCAGTTAGACGGTGTCGATGTTTTCTTATTTAATAACGAGCAAACCGCAGAGCTTATTGGTCAGAAGCTAGAAACACTAGCAGGCCCTGAATTCAATTTAGCTGTCATTACAAACCGCGGCGTAAAAGTTTATCCTAACGGCTTTCCAGAAACATTCACAACCGACCACTGGCGCTGCCGTTTCCAACTAAACGAAACTGAAGGCTCTGGAACAAATGATGCGATCATTAACCTTTTAACTCGCATCCAGAAAGCAGGACTAGACTTTATTAAAACAGAGAACTTATATAAATTTGATGGTGAGCTAGGCTATTCTTTAGGTCAAGGGCAATAAAATAATGATGAAAAACCGAGAGCATGTGACTCTCGGTTTTTTTTTGATGAGTTGTAGGACATTGAGTACTCTATTTCGGGGATTCCTTCAAATGTACCTTTTGCTAGGACACAGGTTCCAATATTCGTTTGAAAACATCTAAAAATGCCTTCAAAGTAATGAAATAGCGGCACTGAGTCCTCCTAACCTTTAAAAACTACGATTTTTTAAGTAATAACCAAACTGAGGTCCAACTAACAGATGCTAACCGCTAGCGCCTAATTCTTAACTAGCTATGTCACGCCTTCTAAACCCGACAAACCCTACGATCATTAGGACTACCGCAACCAAACTCAACACAAATAGCGGCAAAAATGTCACATCATCAATAGGCACACTTGGCACATGTCCATATGGAGTCAATAGCCCTACCCACTCATCAAACTGAAATAAGGCACCTAAATAAAGCACAATAAATGAATAGAAAAAGTAAAGCCATATGTAATTAGTCAGTTTTGGCAGCACTCCAATAAGTGCTACTGAGATACCGATCATGACAAGCATGGCAGGATAGAAAACGAACGCAGCACCAAAGACCATTCCAAAATCAAGCCCTTCATCCATAACCGCATGACCAGCAGACCACAAGCCTAGTGCACTAATAGAAATCATCAAAAACCCATTAATAAGGGAGATAATTAAGTAACTTCCCATTAGCTGAGTCCTTGATACTGCTCTACTTAACAAATGCTCAATCCTGCCATTCTTCTCTTCGCCCCGAAGTTTATTCATGGCCATAATCGGAGGGATCGAAGCTAACAACGTAATAACAATCATTAATGTTGGGATAAATTGCTCGACTATTGAAGCACCCTCAACCTGCATTAACATTTGTTCATATATTTCATTGCCTTGAAAAAATTTTTCTAAATCTCCAAAAATCGATCCATAGGAAGCCCCAAGTACAAACAAGCCAATTCCCCATGAGATTGTCCCAGTCCGTTGAAGTCGAAATACAACACCAATAGGACTTTGTAAAAAACGGCTCGCAAACTTCCGTCCAGGTTTTGAAGGAATAAAGCCTTGTTCTAAATCACGAATACCATTTAAAAAATTTGCTATTAAAAATAAGATGAAAGATACTCCAACCATAATGAAAATCGGTCCCCAATTATTTGAGGAATACACATCTGTTTTTGAAACCCAACCTAAAGGAAAAAGCCAAGACAATGTTTCATTACTCACATCTGTAATTGCTCGGCCAAGATAAGAAATTAATAGTACAGCAACTGACCATCCTAGCGTTCCACGGGAGCTTGCTGAAAGCTGAGCAAACACAGCTGTGACTCCAGCAAAAACCAGTCCTGTTCCACCTAAAACAGCACCGTAGAGCAATGATCCTGCCAAATCCATACTTTCTACCCCAAGTGCATACATCCCAAAGCCTGTAAGTAGTGCTAAAGCGACACTCGTACCAGATAACACAAGTAATGAAGCATTTAAGTAAGAAAGACGCCCTGTAGGTAAAGAACGAATCATTTCCACGCGACCATCTTCTTCATCTGCCCTTGTATGCCTTGTCAAAAGTAAAATACTCATTAAGCCAACAACGACCGCAGTCATAAGTAACATTTGATGTGCCGTCATTGCACCAATCGTATAGTTTTCGAAATTACCAGGTCCAAGCATGGCTGTCATCGCAGGATTTGCCATCGTTTCTGTTAAGATGTCCCTTTCTTGTTGACTAGGGTAGAGATTCATAAATGCAGGCGGAATAATTAATGTAAAAAAAGTTAGACCAAATAACCATAATGGAATTCTTAACCGATCAAGTTTGAGAAGAAAACGAGTAAGCTTGCCAGTATTTGCAAGTATGTGTTGAGCCATTACATAACACCTCCCGTTCCTTCCTCCTTAACTTTCTCTCTACCTTCATAGTGACGCATAAATAAGTCCTCTAATGTCGGTGGAGCACTTTCAAGCTTCAAAATGCCGAATTGACTTATATGTCTTATAGCCTGATCAAGTTCTTCCGTATCAACCTGAATGGAAAACCCTTGCTCTATCTTTTCTATTTCATGTATCCCTTTTAATTTCTCTAAAGAAGTTATCGTTTTTTTTGTTTCGACGAGGATATGAGTACGTGTTAAATGGCGTAGCTCATCTAAGGTTCCCGTTTCTATTATTTTTCCCTCACGAATAATCGCTACTTTATCACATAATTTCTCTACTTCAGATAAAATATGGCTTGAAAGAATGACACACTTGCCTTGTCTCTTTACATCCATTACACACTCTTGAAAAATACTTTCCATCAATGGGTCAAGACCTGAAGTTGGTTCATCTAATATGTATAAATCTGCATCAGAGGAAAAAGCAGCAATTAACGCAACTTTTTGTCTGTTCCCTTTAGAATAGGTCTTACACTTCTTTGTTGGATCTAAATTAAACCTTTTAATCAATTCTTCTCGCTTACTTTTATGATTTGTTCCACGCAGCTTCACAAAAAGATCGATTACTTCCCCACCAGTCAAATTCGGCCATAAATTCACATCACCAGGAACATAGGCAACTCGCTTGTGGATTTCCACAGCATCATCCCATGCATCTAGACCAAATATTTTTACATCACCTTCCGTTGCCTTCAATATACCGAGCAACACACGAATGGTTGTTGATTTACCAGCTCCATTTGGACCAATAAACCCAAAGATTTCCCCACTCTTTACCTCTAAGTTGACGCCATCCAAAGCAGTAAATTTCCCAAATTGTTTCTTCAAATTTTTTACTTCTAGTATGTTCATCATGAGCCCTCCTCTTCTTCCGCAAAAAACAACGATTTAGAATTACTTAATGGCTCCTCCTTTATTTAATGTTTTTTCACAAAAATGCCCTAATGATATTTTATACCAAAATTGTCCAGTTTGGAAAATCAATTTATTATTATTTATTAGAAAAGTGCCTTATTGTGTTAATAGCTGATCCTATGTCCTATTAACCGAAAATGGTCATCTTTTTTATGAATAGCGGAACGTAAGTCCTCATCTTTCCAAATCTACTAACCCCCTTTAATTACACAACAAAAACGACCATGTGAATGGTCGTTTCAATTTTGACTAAAGTAGTTTTAGAGAATTTTCTTTACCCAAGTCTACGATGTGGCAATTGCCACTTCAAATAGACTGATAGCATTCGTAAAACAACAATACAAACAAATAACACTGAAATCCCAATAGGACCGGTAATTGCCCCAACTCCAATGGCAAGGCCAGCTAGCATTGCCCAAACGATGTAAATTTCATTCCGTAAAAATAAAGGCTTTCTTCCCGCTAGGACGTCGCGGATCATTCCGCCACCAGTACCTGTTAACGCCGCTGCTACGATGACTGCACTAATCGGATGCCCCATGTTTGTAGCATATAATGCTCCTTGAATAGCAAAAGCTGCTAATCCCAAAGCATCAAAGATTAAGCCCCATTTTAACCAACGCGCGACCCATAGCTTTGGAAAGAAAAAGGCAATCGTCATCACAACTAAAGCTACGGTAAAAAGATGCCCTTGTTCCCATAGGGCGGATACCGGCACGCCAATTAAAAGATTACGAATGGCACCACCACCAAAAGCGGTAACCAACCCTAATATATATACACCCATTAAGTCATAGTCTTCCTCCATGGCAACAATTACACCACTTAAAGCAAAGGCAATTGTGCCAATGATCGTTAAAATCTCCCAAGTCATAGTAATTTCTCCTTATACTAAATTGCAAAAGCTCACAATCATTCAAAAAAATGTATTCAATTTTTACACACAAAAGGACACATTAAAGTGCCCTCAAAAAAGCTACGACCTATCATAACATTTTATTAAAATAATTACATACTATAACACTTTTATTTGGCTGGTGGTTTACCCAAACCCCAAGAAACTACTCGCTCTCATTCAGACAAACGTAGTAATGGGCTCCATGGCCTTTTTCGTACAGCTAAAAATCATGTAATGTGTTTATTCTGGGATTCTCTAACATTTTTTCTCCAATATTGGATTAATCAACTCTATTATTTATATTGCCACAAAAATCTCAAAAATTAAACAAATAGATTGTTTGTAACCTTTTAGGGTATATAGCGACTAATAAGTTGAATAGGTAACAAAAAAAACACCCTAACGGAGGCGATATAAATGAAAAAACATTGGAAAGTCTTATCAGCGATTACATTAGCTACTCTTATAACAGCAGCATGTGGCTCTAATGATGTGGACCAAAAAGTAGGCGGCGACAATCAAACAGGTTATGAAACCCCTGATGAAAATGATAGTAAAGAAGTAATTAACGAGGAGGACGTTTCAGCTGATCTACAGTTTTCAGACGGCTACTACACTTTCACCTTAAAAAATACTTCTGATAAAAACATCGACTTTACATTTAGCAGTACCCAAGAGTACGAATACCAAATTAAAGATCAAAGCGATAATGTCGTTTACACGTTTTCAATGGATAAAATGTTTGGACAGCAAGTTGTTGAAAAAACATTAGCTTCAGGCGAATCTGAAGTAATCAATGTAGACGTTAATGTCTTCTCATCACTTCAACCCGGCACCTATACATTAGAAATTTGGTCTATGGCACTTGAAGCAGAGAACTTAAGCTCAAAAATCGAGTTTACCCTTGATGAAGTTGCGAACAACCTAGAAGGTACTTACGTAGGTCAAATCGACAACAATTCAGTAGAAATTATCGACGAAGACGGCAATCCAAAAGCTTTCCGCTTGACTGGATTTACAAATGAATTTATTACCTCACTTGAAGCCGAAGAAAAGGTAAACTATAGCTACTACAAGCAAAACGAACAATTATTTTTGACTGCGATCCACAGTGCTCAATAAAAACAACTTAGTATAATGGCACAAAAAAATGCTTGGTTTCCCAAGTATTTTTTCTATTGTATTTGAAAGAGACAATCATTTCAACTGATTCACCGGTAAAATATGTTAATATTTAGGAAGAAGACTCCATACTAGGAATTTGAATAATATTTTTAGTAAATTCTGCGTACTTGATGTTAGAATCCATAAAAATATAGGATGGTGCTGTAAAATGAGATTAATAGATATTACAGAAGATAATTGGACGGAGGTAATTTTCTTATCAACGAGTAAAGGAATGCCTACAATTTGCGAGGAATTTATTGCATCTAATGCGCTGTCCATAGTTCAAGCGCAGTTTGAAAAAACATGGACAACAAAAGCAATTGAAAAAGACGGTAAAATTATTGGTTTTACGATGTACGGATACACTAAAAAACAAGGTTATTATGAGCTTTGTCGGATTATGATTGACTACAAGTATCAAGGCAATGGATATGGAATGGAAGCAATGAAACTAGTCATTACAGAAATGCAAAAAATCGAGAACTGTCATAAAATCTATTTATCAACCGATCCAGAGAATTTAAGAGGAAAGCATATATACGAAAAATTAGGTTTTATAAATACTGGGAAAATTATTGATGAAGAAGAATTATATGTGTTATCTATTTACAAGTGATACAAAATACTTTTTCAGTGGTAATTTCCGTTTTCTCTATGAAGTGATTCACTTAGAGTTAAGGATTCAATTCGATGTGGACGTAGCAATAAAAAAGCAGAATGGCCTAGTTAATCCACTAAGCCATTTTGTTAATAATTATTTGTCATCAGAACCAATTAAACTTTTGCGAAGGAGACCGGACAAGTTAACATAGGTTGTCCTACCTTTGATTACACTATTAAGTGCTTTCCGCAAATAAAAAGGACAGTCAATTATAACCATAACGCTATAACATCAATTAAATTAGTCACCTAATCTAATACTTTGTAGTCGTAATCGTCCATTTTCATCCTTCTCAAACGAAAAATAAACTTGACTTCCTTCTTCAATAATTGGCATATCTTCAATTGCTTCAGAAGTAAGCAAATAATACTCAACTACGCCCTCATGTTCAATGGCAACATGGTCACCATCAGCATATCCTTTAAAAATGCCCTCCAATTGCTCAGTTAAATGGATTTCTGACGTTAATCCCTCTTCTTCTTTTACCTCATTGGGTTGCGAACAAGCTGAAGCAACTAGGGCAACGAAAATAAACAATAATAATAAAACTTTGTTGGTAGTCATCTCCTAACACCTCCATGTCGTTAATTTTTGTTCCTTATTTTTTTGACGTTTTTCATGTAAAAAAGTTTCATATACTCAGTGCTTGTTTTAGGTAGTTAGTAAAATAACAAAAAAACATCACCAAGAATAATAGCTTCTCATGGTGATGTCTATACTATATATAGTAAAGTTCCCCCGCCTAAAATTCCGATCATGTATGACTATTGTCAATATCGATTTCTTTAATTAATTTTAAAGCTTCCACTAGCCCAGGTAGTTTATCGAAGTTTTCTATCTCATTATTTTCTAGAATTTTATTAAAGCGTCTTTGTATGAACTCTTCAACTACCTTGATCGTTCGCTGATTAGTCATAGATGTGCACCTCAAAAAATTATTTTTTTATTATATGCATTAGGTTCTATAGTGTTAATCATGGGAGTGGAATTACTACAATTAGACTAGAAACGATATCGCGAGGATGCAAATCGCCACATGATACAAAAAATCAAGTAAATTTGAACGATACTTATTTAGGAGATTAATAGCTACATAACCTGATCTTATCGCTATTATTATAATAGCTATCTTAATTAGCATTGTTGGGAACAAACAAAACCCCTCCTTTTTTATTTCTCCATTAATAAGTATGTTAGTAATAGACGAAATACAACAGGACCTACTTCCCGATTCCCTTTAGAAATAATGCCATTAGGCTTGTTTTTGTAAGAAAAAACTTATGTTTTTTCAAATTTAATATCTTTGTGCCGCAAAAGAAATATTAACTAAAAATAGATACTGATCTAACTAAAGTCACAGTACCCTTTTTCCTCAAACTATACATTAGTAATTTTCAATAAACTCAATAAACTTTTCTTGTTCATACGTTTTAAATATCAATTTCTCATGATCAAAAACAAAAAAAGCTGGGTACTCTTCAATCTCTAAAAACTGGACATCTCGTTTGTTACCCTCACCTAAGCTAAATCTGTAGCTTTGAATATTACTTTGATTGGAAATAAATTCATTAAATTCTTTTTGAAAGCCATATAATAATTTTTCATCTTTACTTATTTCTTCACCTAAAAAAACATTAACAGCTATTTTTCCTTCTTGGAAAGTAACCTGCTTCACTAAATAATCTTCCACTTTCATCTCAATTAGTTGAATTTGTTGTGCAGTGTAAACAGGGTAACCTTCTACAAGCTTTCCATCGGCTTCAGTGTTTAACTTAGACAATTCCTTTTTAAAGGCTTCGTTTGTCCAGATCTTGATATGATAATCATGCTGTTGGAATTTTTTAACTGTAATTTCAGTTCCAGCCTCATCTAGAAAGATCGTATTCTCATCCCACTTGATAACATATGCTTCCCATTCCTCAGGGTAACGAAAAAAGGTTACATCTTCCTGTGTCATATTCATATCTACTACTACTAATCTTGTCCGCAGTCTCGAAAATTGTCATATTAACTGCCAGTGACATTGACGTGGCTTGTTATGTAGAGTCACACTCATTGCCACTGGCGATTGATTTAGTCACTTAATTTGGCGCATCCAAAGCGGAAGAACCTAGCTGAAATTTCTAAGATCGTTTTTAAACACTTCAACTACTTTTTCTAATGCTACCTTTTTCTCCAATAAATCGTGTATTTCAGCTCTTAATTGATCAACCATAGTCTCCATTTCGCCGATCCCATCTTCAAGCTGGTTCTTATAATCTTCTAAGTTATTAATCATCTTCGATGTTACTTTCCCTTATAATTCATTGATTACACGGTGAATGTGGGATTCTCCTACAACTTTATTTCCTTGAAGAAATGCATCTAAAAGACTTTGACTACATAGAGTATTAATTTTTCTCGGAATCCCTGGCTAAAGTTATGAATTGCCTGAATGGCTTCTTCTGAAAAAATCTCATATGGTGTTTCAACTACTATCAATTGATGTTTAATGTAAGCTTTTGTTTCTTGCTCAGTTAGCCCTGTTACTTGGTATCGCATTTGTATCCTTTGATCGATAGCTTCTAGGTGCTTCACTTTTAATTGATTTCGTAGACTAGGTTGCCCAACGACAATAAGGGTAAGAGGAGACATAGAATCTTCTTTAAAGTTAAGTATGAAGCGTAACTCTTGCAACATCGGCTCCGAGAAATGGTGTGCTTCATCAATAACAATAACTGGTGTTTTTCTCTCATTCTCATAAATATCTAACATTAAAGATTGGTACTGTCGTTTCGCTTCGGTTGATCGAAATGCAGGGTGAATTCCAAAGTTTTGTAAAACTTCTCGATAAAATAGTTTAGGAGTTAGTTCAGAGTCACATAAATATAAATAACGGTATTTTGTACGATCTAGTTTTTGTACTAATGATCTTACAGCCGTTGATTTTCCCATACCAGCCTCACCAGTTAATAAGCAAACTGTCGATTTTCAGCAGCGTACTCTAATCGAGCTGTTGCTTCATTGTAGCTAGATGAGCTATATAGTTGTTCAATTAAAATCTCACGAGTAAATGGAACACCTTTCATTTCGAAGAAATCTAACATTCGCTACGCCCCCTTGATTTTTCTTTCCATTGGACAAAACTTGTGGTTCCTAGTTGTTTTCGCTTTTCCTCATCCTGCTGTTTTTTCAACCGATCTAAATAATCCGATACAGCCGTTGGTGAGGACTTTTCATCATATGGTTCATGAAGTTTTGAATGACTTTGATTTCGCAGTTCAGCTGGTTTTGCATCTGGGTAGCGCAAGTCATCTTTCCAAACCTGTACATAGGATAAATCAAATGGGTTATAACGAACGATAATTTTTTTACCCCGTAAAGACGAATCTACATCGTAAAGATTTCCCTCTAATTCAATCACCGCTGTTTTTCTAACTGAACGGTCTTCTTCCCATAAAAGATTTCTTTTAACTCTTCAGGAGAAAGAAACCGTTGTTCCTCTTGTTTCGCTTCATATCGCTTTTTTGGTGTTTGTCCAGTCCCGCGGTGAACCCGATGATCGTAGGCATCCAACCATGATCGCAAGTACTCATTTAACGATTTTAATGTCGTCAACTTGCCTTGATTAATGAGAAGATTTGCTTCACCGGTAAAGCTTGAATCAACATATTGGAAAAACTTTTCAACCTTGCCTTTTGATTCTGGCGAGTACGGGCTTGCATGGATTAACTTCGTCCCCATACGCGCGCAAATCACTTTAAACTGTTTTGCGCTATAAACAGAGCCATTATCACAGAAAAACAAATGGGGCACACCATACTTTAATACCGCTTTTTGAACACATCTTTCAAGACGTGGATAACGTTCTTCAAAAAAGAATTCAGCGTGCATAATCCGACGACTATAATCATCAATAATTGCTATTAAGTATGCTTTCTTTCTTCGCCCCGAATGATTTGGATCGGGTAAATAAAGGGCATGTTGTGTATCTGCTTGCCAACAATCATTAGGAGCTGCGTGTTCGAAATGTTGAAATTCTTTCTTTACCGCACGGTAAATATCTCGCTTACTCCAACCCTGTTCTTGAAAATATCTTGAGAGCGTACGTGTTTTGAGGACACCAACCGGAACACGTTCTTCTAATTCCAAAATTCGAATTACCTGTTCCACACTACGGCTAGGAAGTTCTTTTCTTAATTCCACAGCTCGTTTCAATATAGAGTGGTCCACATATTGAAGACTTCCCTTTTTCTCTTTTTTGAGGCTTTAATGCATCAAATCCATCTTTTTCATAGTTTTTCAAATATCTTTCTAATGATCTAAGGCTAATTGTGGTTTTCTCACTGCCTGGGATGGAATATCTTTGTGCTGCAATCTCCTTTAAAAGGTTATATTTCTCCCCAGCATTAAGCTTTCGCTGAACAACTTGGGCAATTAACCCAAAACGAAATGCTGCGATTTCATTGCGTAAATTTTCATCCACTCGTTTTCCTCTCCTTTTTTACAAATGTAAACACTCTTAATTTTCTTCTGTTTTTAAGGAAAGGAAAACAGACATATTTTGTGTAGTAAAAAAGGGGTAGAAACCAATTTTATGCAATTGAAACGACATTCCTGGTGGCTACCAGAATAACCCTTTGTGTTGACGAAGATTGAGTGATGAGAATAACTTTCCTTTTCCAGGAATATGTTTTTTTCCATGAAACAAAATCTTGAAGTAAAGCTCACACTCTTGGATAAGACTAATTCCTTACGGTAAAGTTCAAGTAAATCATCACCTGCTTGGTAATCATGCGCCAATCTAACACGTTGCTTGGCAATCCACTGATTAAAGCGAGAGGTTAATTTCATTTTCCAACGACGTAAAGTCCGTAAGGAAATGATTGGGACTGTACAATGAGAAAGTCGCTTAGTGAGATGCGTTAACGGAACTCCCATTAACAACCACCGTGCAATAAATTCACGAAAAACATTTGAAAAACGAGACCAAGGAGTAAGAAAACAAGGAGTAACGAAAACGTACGATCACAAGAACCACAACGCCTTCTTAACACAAAGATTATCGAGGACTGGTGTTTCATATGAACCCATCTTTTATATTTGCCGTGTTTTTCATTCTTCTACCGCAGCACGGACATCGTAATTCAACATCATACTTATTAATGGAATCATTATACTTCTTGATAGAACGAGGCGAATCTAGTAAAATAATCATAGTTGTTAGAGGTCATTTGTCCAGCCGCCAAGCTATTGAGACAAATGACCTTTTCCTTTTCTAAAGTTTAGAGCCGTCAACTCTAACGACCATTATACTATGGTCGTTAGAGTTGACGGCTCTTATATTATATTTTTTGCGACAAAAAAGGCAGCTAAAATTTTACCAATTACGACGTTGGAGGTGACCCCCAACATAATCTCACTCCCTCTTCTTCCCATAAAAGGGAACCTTGGAAATCATGATTACTAGTTACTATTTTGTTACTAGAAGAACAACTAACTAAAAAAAATACGAATAGTATACCTAAAACTATTGAGCGTCTAATAAGATCATCCCCCCAAAAAATAATAGCAAATATGAATTACCGTGCTGTTTAAATAGGAGACGGAACCAAAAATTTCCTGTATCTAAGATTAAAACTTAATCACATATACAGGCATTTATATATTAGCTAACCCCTAGAAAAAAATAATTATGCATTGTTGTGTATGAAACACTGCATAATTCAGATTAATTTTATTCTTGTTTTTTTAACTAAAGGGGTGTTGAACAAGCAAAAGCTCTTCTTTTGTTCCATTCTCTCAATTAAACACATCAAAAACTTTACTTTCACCATCTTCATACTTGCAAATAACAATTTGTAAGTTTTTTATATTCCAGTCTAAAGAACGTAAATATATAAACAAATTATTGAACTCTACAATTTTGTCACTAGTTAGATATTGCAAATCGAAATATTTATCGTACTGTTCATTATAACCAGGTGTTTCAATAGTATTTGGTATAAACACACCAGAAGGCTGTTCCTTTGTTTCTTTGATGACTCTAGAACTAATATCGTATTGATGGGTATATAGAATTTCGTTAGAAAAAGACATATCATCATTTCCAATATAGATTGTTGTACCGTCTTGAGATACAGATGCCAACATCATTGAGATGTCATATGGTTTCATATGTTCATATGAAATCCGATTCGAAACAAGTGAATTTTGCATATTATATACAATGACTCCAAATGTACCCTGAATAACCGCTATGTTGTCATCAGCATATAAAAGTCGGGGCATTTCGGAACCTATATTCATATGTGGAATGTCAGACAGGTCTACGGATAATTCTTCAAATGCATTGTTTAAACATCCAGCTAAAATTAAAAGTGCCCAAATAATTACTGGAAAAAGCGCTAATTTGTACTTCACTAATATCCCCCTTAGTTTCGCTTGTTAAGCTTTTCTGCTTCAATAGCAACAGAAGCGACAGTCTTATTGAGCTTACGCTAATTTGTTTAATAAACTAGCGATTTTTATATTTGAAAAACATTAAAATTATTGAAGCTATTATCCAAGCGTACATTAAACTATCAAGGTTTAATAAACCAATACGAGTTACATTAATTGAAGGTAATAAGAACCAATATATAGGAAAGTGATTTGTGCAATCCATTTGGTACGAACTTATCTAACACATATATAATTGCATATGATATTCCTAACCATATTAAATTAAATTTAATAAATTTAAAATCATTAAACCAAACATTACTCTATCCTCCCACATAAAACCTACTTAAACAGTCATTAACATATTTTCCTCGATTTGATTTTAGTAAACAAAATTTTTCATGTCACTAACCTGCCCCTTTACTTGAATAAGTAAATTTTAACACTATCTACCAATTACAAAAAGACAATTTTAAAAGAAGAATAAAAGGACCTGGCTATCCAGGTCCTCCACTGCCAAATTTTTCACTAAAGCACTCCGTTACTTTAAGTACACTACTTCACAATGTTCCTTTAAAACCCCAAATTAGTCTTTGAAACTTGTAAATTAATTGCTTACTTTATCCATAATGGATTCAAAAACCAGTCCATCTGTTGTTTGGAGCTTTAAAGGTTCTCTTATTTCATCTAATCCTATCATAATATAAGGAGTTTTATCTTTATCCTTACCCTCAACAATTTTAACAGTGATTTCAGTCGGTCCCCATTTACTTACTCTTTCAACTTCAATTTCTTTTCCTAAATATTGTTCGCCTAATATGAGCGTTACTTGTTTTTTACCTTCCGAAATAGTGGAAGTCCTATAATAGTTTACATACCTTTCTGCATTTTCTGTATATGGTGTTTCTCCTTGATCAATAATCCAGTAACCTTGATCAGAATACATAACCAACCCAATCGTTGTAAAAAATATAATCGGCAAGATAACAAGAATAATTTTATCAACTTTCTTATATTCATGTGATTCCTGCCTACGCACTAATAATGGTAAAAGAAGGGTACCAACAATACTAACGATTAAAAAGCCTGCTGCTAAAAAGCCATATGCCATACCTTCAAAGCCACCAATCACTATTAAGCCATATGCAGTAACGACAATTGAAAAAAGAAATGTCGCCATTGGTGCTAAATAATACTTACCATTTATTTTAGATGCTAGAAAAGTAAACATAAAAATAATCGAGCCTAAAAAAATACCACCTAGCATGATTAAAAATACCATGTGAATACCTCCAATTTATGTATAAGAATAATTGCAAAATATTGTCTAAGAATAAAATGACAATTAAATCTGAAACGAAAGAAACCAATACCCATTTTTTATTAAAAAAGGTGAAGGTGAATAAAAGTAAGAAGACTGGGGCAGGCAGATAGCATAGGAAAATTCCTGACTGCAATGTATCAAGGATCATCGTTGCAGATGATTCCCAATCATAGTAACTAAAACTAGAGTATAAGACATAAAAAAGAATAATGGCTATTACAGCAATCAGTAATAGCTTTAAACCAGTGTTAAATTGTACTACCTTCTTTAGTAGTTTTATTTCAATATCTTTGATATATTCACCTCAGGAAAATTGTCATTAATATCATTGGCATTTGTATTTTGCTCCCGTTATCTGAACAAGCAATAGCGTATATTAAGAATTTATTTAATCAATAATTGAAAAAGTAAGTTTTGAAATCAACTGATTTTTTGGTTCATAATACTCAAGTTGTTCATTTATTTCATCCAATATAATAAAAGAGCTAATTATATACTGCCCAGCCTGAGCCTTAATAGTTTCCTGAGTATCTTGATTTATTAATTCTTGGTTCCAGATAAACTCTTGCTCAATGGTTTCCTTTGAATCTAACACCACATGAACAAAATCATAATATGAACGACCAACTATATTAGTGATGTTCTCTTCTCCTAGTGGATTTAAAATCTGATACTTCGTTTCATTTTGTCGCGCAACAACAACCCCAGCAATACCCACTTTTACATCTTTGTCGATTGGTATAAAAAGTTCGGTAGATTTATCATTATGATTTGTAATACTTACTTTGACAACAACTTCTTCATTTAAAGAAAAATCTTCCTTTTCAATAGATAAATTTAATTCAATCCCTTCCATTTGCTCTGATATAGTGGTTGTACTATTAGCTGAAGAACAAGATGATAGTACTAATATGATAATAGCAATTAAGCTTATTTTTTAAAAAATCATTTCAAATTCCCCCTCATTTTTTTAAAAAAAATATACCTATAAATTGCATTTAGCTGACAAATTACCACTATTACAAATTGGTAAATATCCTGTTATTCAGTGGTAAGAACAATGTCAATCGGGTACATTTAGTTGGGCTGAAATCACATCGATTTCTTCTCAACTGAAAAAGGAATGAAATAAAATATGATAAAGAATAACAATAATGAACTTAACATTGAAACCCAAAAGCTATAAATTTTATCTAATTCAAATAATGAAATTACGTATACGCTAGGTAAATTAATAAATAAAATGATAAACATAATATCCATAAATTTCTTTTCTACATGATGCTCTGTTCCACAGGTTTTACATAACGTCGCACTTTTACTAAAAGGGCTCCTAATTTCTTTTTTCGCAAATTGCTGTTCACAATTCACACATTGGGTATTTCTTTTCACAAAACAATAAATCACATAAATTGTAAATAAAACAATCATAAAAATAGGAAAAAATTCATCGGGAATTTCAATAGAAAAAATCACATATACCAAATTATCCCTCCTAAAGCTTTCGTTAATAATTTGTCCTATACATTTGAAATTGCTTTAAAATATACAAACAACACTCATTAACATGTTGCCAAAAACTTGATTTATTAATGACTACCAACACATTACCCTCGTTTCGCTCTTAACAAGCCCCACGATAAGACACAAGTAACACCAACAAAAATGATCTCAATTATATAAAATTCAAAGCTATTCAAATGGATCGTAAAAAATGTAGATGAATTGCCTGAATAAAAATATAACCAGATCCAAATATTAAAAAGCATGGTTACTGTAACATGAACTATCGGTCCTACTAAAACCTTCTTTGTAAACCACGCTGATAAAGTTCCTAATAAGATAGTAAGTGGTATTACAACCACTTCTAAGACATAAGGGTCAAACCAGGTTGATACACTTATCAATCTATTTCACCTCGAAACTTTCCTCGCCCATAAATTGACGTGCAAATTTGTAATTGTCACTTCCACAATTGATTCTTCTACCAAATAGATATCTATCTCATTCCCTGAAGGAAATAAATAAAATCCAAATTCATCTCCATCTCGATAGTTTAAACCTGAAGAGCCTGAAGGGGACAAAGCAAACGTCTTTCCTCGATACGTCGCTTTCGCCTCAGCATGAAATAGACTTGTAAAACCATTTTTCGAATAAGCATGTTCGATACCAGATACTAGTGTAGCGCCACTTAAACTATAATTACCACTTGATCTGAAGCTAACTTGATAATCCGATTTATTGTGAACAAATACTCTTGAAACATAAATTTGATTTTCTCCGTCATCATATAGAGTTTTTCCTTCGTTACTTGCAAAATCACTCAAATCAATTTCTACAACAAATTCCCCATCAACTGTGTGTGCATTATTAAAATAACCTTCAACATTATTTGATATATAACTAATTCCATTTATCCAAAGACCAAACAAGCCACTTAACGAGAGAATAAAGATTAATCCCATAATGCCGAAAATAATAGTAAATAACTTTTCTTTTGATTTAATGTCAATTCCCTCCTCAAACTACTTTTTACCAACTCACATTTATAGGAATCTCTTAATTACCTCAACAAAAACAATGCTCTAATCTCGAAAAAAATTTCATGGTTTTAAAATTGTCTTTTACTATTCGTAATTTGTTCATACCAATCTTTTAGTTCGATTTTTTTATTTAGGTGGGGCTCCGTTACTTTTAGTGCTAAGTTATTTTTAATAACCACTAAATGAAGTTCACCATCTACATCTAATAAGTAATAGTTTTTAAATGGGGTTGGATATACGTCATTAATTTTTCCGTCGGTTAAATATTCTTTTTTAATAAAACTTACTTCTGCCTCACTTATTTCTTGAGTAATCTTGAAATTATTAAGACTTTCCTTTATTTCTTCAGTAAAATTATTTGTCTTTTGCTTTTGAGGTAGATTATCAGCTTTTAAGTTTTTAGGTATATTAAAATATTCTTGACCTAAAATAGTTAACCCGATCACCGAAAGTAAAACTCCTATTATAAAAGGGAAACCAAGATGTAAACTTTGACTAACTTCATTACCATAATGATTGGCTCCAAAAATTGCATACCATAACTTAGACTTTCCAACCCACATTGTTATACTTGACGCGTATATAGCAGCTGCGAAAATAATTGTTAAAGTAGTCAATAAACCACTTAACAAAATAAACCCACCAATTACTACTTTTTTCATTTTTATCTCTCCTCTTGACTCCTCATTCACCTGATTAAAAAACAAGTTTTCGGAGGTATTATTACATTTTATCATATTTATAACATTATTTTCCTTTTTTACGATAAAAAAGCTTTACTCCATCTTGAGTAAAGCACGTTAACGTTATTGGTTTTGTGGACATTGGGTACGTTATTTTCATGTGTAACGACATTTGTGAGTGATTATCGGACATCAGGTACGTTAATTGCTTCAAATCGATAGAAATTAGCGCATTTTTTGATCAATAACGTAACGTATGTCCGCCAAATTCCCAAATACTCTGATCTTGCTAAAAATAACGGAATGAATGTCCACACTTCAACCTTCTTGAAGTAGCTTAATCTCGCCCTTTTCCTTTACCAGGCTTCTTCTCTTTGTCATTCCCTTTACCAGGTTTTTTATTTTTATCTTTTTCTTGATTCTTTTCTTTACCTGTTGGAGCCGTTTCTTTACTTTCCTTTTTCTCATCTTCACGGTAATTTTTCGGTATTTGAAAAGAGGAAATCGGTATATTTTGTAATGCATTAGACATGATAGCTTGAAAGATTTTTGCTGGGTGATTTCCGCCAGACGACTCCATAACATAGTTGGGGTCGACTTTGTCATAGCCAACCCAAACGGCTGTCACTAATTCTGGGGAATAGCCGACAAACCAGGCATCTCGCACTCCAGAAACACCTTGAAAAGCTGCTGTTGAAGGTAATTGTGTCGTTCCGGTTTTCCCTGCTGTTGGTCGGTTAAGTGCAGCATTTTTTCCTGTTCCCTCTTGAACGACATCGCTTAAAATCTGTGTCATTGTATACGCATTTTCTGGTTTCATTACTTGAACGTCTTCTTGCACAACCTCCAACAAAATCTCACCTGTACTTGAGGTGATCCTCGTAATCGCATGGGCTTTCTTCATTGATCCTAAGTTCGGAAACATACTAAATGCTTGAGCCATATCTAACGGCGAGACTCCTTCTGTAAAACCACCAAGTGCGATGCTTAAGTTTCGGTCGTCTCGATGCAGCGGGATACTAGATCTTTGAAGAAAATCAACACCAACGCCAACGCCCATTTCATGTAACAAAGCGACTGCTGGAACATTTATTGAATGAACTAATGCCTCATGTAACGTCACTCTTCCTCGGTAGCGGTCATTGAAATTTTTTGGTGAATAGCCGTTAAAATCTGATTTTTCATCAATAAGCATTGAGTTTCGCTTATAACCATTTTCTAACGCTGGTGCAAAAACTGCCAATGGTTTAATCGCCGAACCTGGCTGACGCTTTAACTGTGAAGCACGATTAAAGCCTCTGTATACATGGCTGCCACGATAGCCGATAAGGCCACGAACACCGCCTGTGTATGGATCAATCACAACCGAAGCACTTTGCACCAGTTCGTCCCCAGTGCTGTTTGGAAAAAGTTCATTTGTCGTATACGTCATCTCGATTGCACTCTGCACAACAGGGTCCATTTGCGTAAAAATGTGCAAACCTCCCGTTAGGAGGTATTCTTCATTAAACCCATACTTATGAATAGCTTCCTCAATAACATAATCAACATATCCGGGATATTTACCTCTCAAGCCATCAAGTTCAAAGTTCCTGAGGATAATTTCTTCATTCACTGCTTTTTCATAGTCTTCTTTAGTCAGATAGTTTTGCTCATATAATAAAAGTAAAACTAAATTCCGTCGCTCTTTTGCTTTTTGTTCATTTTGAAAAGGAGAATAATGGGTTGGCGCTTTTGGTAGCGCGGCTAGTAGTGCTGCTTCAGACAACTTAATCTCCTGAACATCTTTACCAAAGTATACTTTCGCAGCATCTTGAATACCCCATGTTCCTTCTCCAAAATAAATTTGGTTTAAATATAATTCTAAGATCGCTTCTTTACTATATTTGCGCTCAATTCGGTACGCAGTGACGATCTCATTGAACTTCCTCGTATACGTCCGTTCTGATGTAAAAAATAAATTTTTCGCTAATTGTTGTGTAATCGTACTTCCACCTTGGACTACTGATCCAGCTCGAAAGTTCCGCCAAGCCGACCTAATAATGCCGCGAACATCAACACCCCAATGATCAAAAAAGCGTTGATCTTCCACAGCAATGATCGCATGAATAAGCTCGTCGGGAATTCTCGATAACGGCACTGATGTAAATCTGGATGAAGATAATTCAGATGCAGCGTCACCGTTTTTATCAATGATAACTGTTGGCTTTGGAAGTGGTTCTTCTAGTTTACTAAGGTCGACCTGATAGGCTTCCTTAATAAGCATTGTTAATCCAATTCCCACTACTACGATAATAAGAGCAATAGCAATTAAGATTGGTTTTATTAACCGGCGCATGCGTTGTTGTATTCTCATTTGTTGATAGCACCTTCCTTTACTACTTATTGGGATTCAAGATCACCTTCATTTAATATTCTAACAAAGTCAAGGTTAATATTTTTTTTGGTATAGCTGCTTCCATTGACAGACCTCTCAGGGAAATTACTTTCTCCATGTATATCAAAATGCATCCAGCCAATGTAACTCCGTTGCTGTCTAGGAAAAAGCCATGAGCTTTGGTTATTACCTTTTTCAAGTATTTTAAACGTGCTGATGACTTCTATCCATTCCTCGGAAAATGGCATGACTCCGTATGATTGATCTTGTAAAGAAATAGATGTCTTCATTTGGACTTTTGGTTCGTATCTATGAACTCCGTTACTGATAAAATAGCCTCTATCTCTTAGCAAGTAAAAATCGATATGGCTTAGTTGATCTCTCGGATCCATATGCCAAAGAATATAGTGAGTCGATGGATCTTTTTCTTTAATTGACCAAATGATAGGTTCACCTCTTGTATCAACTCTCGCTAGTTTCCATTGATACATTTCAAAGACCCAAAAGCTTCTCCCGTAATGGTTCTGACTAGAAATAAAAGGAACAAAAGCATGTCGTTCATCAAGGTAGATGATCTCCTGAACAACACTGGCTTTCGCTTCAGGAAACAGTTGATTGATACTTTTAATAACAAGCTCATCATTTGGAAAAGTCTTAGGTATTAAAATATAGAAAAAATAAATAACTACAGTTAAAGCTAAAATAACTATGCTAATCGCAGTGACTCGCTTTTTTCTCATTGAAAAATCTCCCCCTCTAAAAACGCATCATCAGAGCGGAAATATACTTGTCTTTTTTCTGTTGTAATTAACAACCCTTTGCCATCATTTTCAATTAGTACAAGTGTTGCTATGCCACTTCCCCATTTTGAAGAAGTTCCAACGAGCTGGTACGGAAACCGTTCTTCTCGATCGGCTGGCTCAACATTTAAAATTATATCTTGATACCAGAAATCACTCTGTATTGGCTCATTCACCATTGTTTGAAGTTGTTCCTTAAGCTTTTGGTTATTCAAGGTAACTTCATGTGCTGTTGGATGGATCTGTAGGATTGCCCCATCTTCAAATCGAGATAGATAGGTTGATAGCTCATTCTTAGGATACACCAAATTATGTAGTGGTATTGTTAGTAATGTAGTCACGATAAAAAGATAATTTACCCAAAACCCCAACCAAGCAAATTTACGATACCTTTCCCAGCTGTTTCCTCTATCTTTCAAAATCCAATACAAAATCCAGACACCAAGTGGTAAAATCGCTACTTTTATCAGCGTATCAAAAATTGTTACGTTGAACGAAAATGAGAAGAGTCCCACGATAATAAGCATAACTGCTTTCCAAAGTCTTGGTTTTTCATGATTTTCTTGATAAATGCGAAATATAAAATAAGCAATCACACCCCATGCAAGGAGAGTAAAGATGATTGCTAGTATGTCGGTCGGAAATTCGAAACTAACTTGCAGCTGTAACACCTCCAATATAGACCTTTTTCCTAATGGAAGAAATTTTCCTACATTATTGTATCATATTAGTGAAAACGGTCATGCAGTATTTTTTTTGCAATCGACATCCTTTCAAAAAAACTATTTTCCAAATAATTGTAACATAGTCTATATCATTTAATAGGTTTAAAAGAACTATAAAGAAGGTAGATACATAGTAGACGTTACTACAAAGGAGGAGACAATGATGAAACAAAAAGCGTCAATATTACTCGCACCAATACTAGCAGTAGCAATGACATTTGGAGTTGCAGAACTGTCACCTAAAGCTTCAGCAGTAACCCATGTAGAAGTTAAAGAGGGAGATACTTTATGGGGAATTTCAGAGGAGTATGATCACATCACAGTAAATCATTTACTAGCTTCAAATCCCCATGTAGATCCATATGCATTACAAATTGGCACAGATATTAAGATTGAACTTGAGCCAATGCCAATTAATCACGATCAAGAACTTGTCACTTATTTAATTAAGCCAGGTGACACTCTATGGAGTATTGCCCAGCATTACGAAAGGGTAACAGTTCAAAAACTATTACACTTAAATGAAGGTATTGACCCGTACAATTTGCCGGTTGACATGGTGCTATTCATCGCAGTACCTGAAGAACCACGAATGGTCTATCATACGATTCAACCTGGTAATACGTTCTATGAAATTGCGAGTGCCTATGATCATGTAACTGTGGACGATTTACGTGCTGCAAATCCTAATGTAAATGAAAATGAATTAACCATTGGTTCGAAAATCGTTATTCCACTCGATTAGAAATGAAAGCCCCTTGTTTTTTTGGACAAGGGGCTTCTTGCAGACTCATAAAATTATGATACTTTTAAAATCATTCGAACGGTTTTAAGAATATGGCCATCAAACTCATCATCAAATTCATTCAACACTTCAAAACCTTTTGCTTTATAAAAGGTTCTGCCGCTTTGATTTTCCTTTTCAACATTTAAATAAATTTCTTTTATACCTTCAATGTCTTTGATTCCTTGTTCGAGCAACCCGGTCCCTATCCCTTTCCCTTGAAATTGGGGATCTAGATAAATCGCTGCTAATTCAACTTTTCCACCTTCTTTTACTGAAGAAAAGTTTGCAAAGCCAACGACATCCCCCTCCACTTCTGCAACAAAAATAAAAGAACGCTCCAAACGTGTTTGCATCATTTCATCACTGTATGCGGAGCTCAGGAAATTTTCCTGAACTTCAATTGGGATAATCCCATTGTAAGTCGTATTCCAGCTTATTTTTGCTACTTGTTGAACCTGTTTTATATCCTTTGCTTGCATTTTACGAATTTTCAATTCCATTTCCCCCCCCATTTCCAGAATGATTCGCAGTGAGTGCGATCATCATATCATAGTTAATTCAAAAAAATATTTTCAGTCTTTTGTATAAAACGTCCTCATCTCTTCGGCGATATCCTCTAAATTTACGGCGACTTGTGCAATGGAATACCCTATATAAAGTGGCGATGTAGCGAAACGCGGCAATATTTTCACGAGAATTTTTCCTTCGATTTGATAAAAGAATAAGTTATAACTTCCACATTTAGCAGGGAAGTGATTTAAAATATATTGAACAGCTATTTGAGTAAAGTCTGCTAATACGTTACTATCTTCTATGTCTTCCATAATAACATTAAACTCATAAAACCCCATTTTTGGCTTGGTTGAAATAGTAAAGAGAACTGACTCTCTTTTTGCAATTATAATTCCCTCAAACTGTTCTAATGTTATATTTTCTGTATAGTCTACTTCGTTCAATCCAACGATCTGCATATGAGAATGATGAAGTGATCCTCCAGATAATGGACCATGATTTTTAAAAAGCAAAACAGACTTATACTGTTTAGTTTCTATCATCTCAATCCAATGTTTCAGTGCAAATTCAATTAGATTATATAAGTGCTTTTTATCATATCTTGAAAACTCTTCCTCACATGTTTCGGTTTCAATGAGAACAGTTTGATTTGTATTTTTTAAGGTTGGGTATTTATTTTTCAATAAAATAATCGGACCTTCCTCAGCAATAATGTTTTCCAAGTTTACCTTATCGCAAAACGGGCAAGCTGTTGATCGATTAATAATACTCTCAGGTTTTTGTCTCCCGATAGAAGGGTCGAATAATAATTGTGATGATCTAGTCATTTAGTTCACTCCAGGTCATTATTAAAGTATGTAACTCTACTATTCATCATTGACCCTCAAATCCCCTTTATTACCCGTAGAGAATCGACAAAAAGAGCCAAACCTCTAAGATTTAGCTCAACTTATTTCTACTATACAAGCAGCTCCTTTTTTGATTCCTTCTCCATCCATTTCAACGTATTGCTTAATCCTTCTTGATAGGTTGTGCTTGAGAGAGCACCAACGCTCGCTTCATATTTCTTGCCACTTAACACAACTGGTTCTTTCGTTAAATACATCATTTCAACCATTTCTTTCATAAACGGTTGGAAAATCCCCATTAACCGGATCATTGATTTTGAAATGGAACGAAATGACTTTGTATAACCAAACTCTTTTCGAAACAACTCGAGTAACTCTTCCCCTGTAATTGGACGACTAGCTGGTATATTCCAATTTTGATTATACGTGTCCTCACGTGAGGCTAACTCAATCATTGTCTTCGCAGCATCTAGAGTGTATAAATATTCCCGAGCCACCTTCATTGACCCGACAAAATTAGCTGTTTTATTTTGAATAACATTTTTTAAAGTTTCATGCAAAATCGTATTGGCACAGTTAGGACCGTACACATCTGGCATATGAACAATTAATGTAGGAACATTGCTATTTTTCAAAGTAGACTCCATCTCAAGGCGCAGTTTCCCCTTTTTCGTATGTGGTGCCTTCTCTGTCTCTTCAGTAACTAATTCTAGTTGTCTACCGTATGCATAAACATTATCGACAAAGGCAATTTTTGCTTTAACGCTCTTTGCTGCCCTAATCATTACATCTACACAAATCGGATGTGTTTGCTCCCATTCTTGATATGGAAAACTGACTGCATGAAAGATAACGTCTACCCCTTGTGATGCATCTGTTACATCAAGGTCTACTAATGCATCACCTTGAAATATTGTCACTTTTTTTTCATGTCCATAAAGCTTCTCTAACTTCTCTTTTCCCCTGGCAAATGCCACCACTTCAATTCCACGACTGACTAACTCATTTACTAACGCATACCCAATCCCACCTGATGCGCCTAACACTAATACTTTCTTCATCTTCCATCGCTCCCTTTTAATTAACCACTGGTCAAATAATCACAAAAAAATATAGTTGCTAACTCTAGTGACTTTAACAAGAATATGCCATTCACTAGAGCTAGAATTAACTGAGTAGACCTTTCAAGACAAACTCGACGTGCCCTTCGGCCGGAAGTTTCGCTTCTTCAAAACAGTTCACGTAACCGCGATAATATGCGACAAATCCATGGAGTGAAATAAACGCCGACCAGACATCTTTAATCGCCAGGTTTTTCTTCGCTAACGAATGAACCGCTTCGGCAAATTTTTGATAACTGTGGAAAGCAGCTTGCTGTGACAAGCTATCCACTTCTGAATTTCTTTTCATAAACATAATCTCATACTGACTCTGATGATTTAAGCCAAATTCAATAAACCGAAGAAAAATTTGACGGAGTTTTGTTTCATCATCTTCAGAACCTTGCACAGTCACTTCTACGAGACGATTTAGCTTGGCAAAATCCTCTTCAACAATCCCGTAAAAAAGTTCTGCCTTATTTTTAAAATGATAGTAAATCGCGCCATGACTACAACCAAGCTGTTTAGCAATGTTACGCATCGAAACTTTTTGAAATTCCTTATCTACAAACTGAGTTCTCGCCTCTTTTATGATCATCTCTCTTGTTAGTTCTTCAGAGGCTGGCTTACGAGGGGACATTTGCTCTCTCCTTTTTATTGACCATCGGTTAATTAGATTGTATTACCATTTTTATAATTTTTCAAGGGGTTCTAAATTATTTTTATACACATGAATGTACGGTACGAAAACTTTCACTTCAAACAAAGGAAATCGGCTTCAGAAACTATTTTGGAGGACAGGCAATCCGCTATTTCATCAAAACTAACTCATCATTGACTACTCGAGAACACCAGAAACTACTATCTGCTTTGTTTCGAACTCCAATTAAAATTTTACAATAAAACATGAGCCAATTACCTTCATCCCTAACTTGAAGAGACATGAGCGAAGAAAAAATACGATTCCCTTAAGCGATAAATTAAAACTAACCACAACAAAGAGGGTGACTCAAAGCTTTTGAGTCACCCTCTTTAACCTAACTTAAGTATTTTAAAATTATCGAACCATTGTTGACTGCGCCATCTGCACAAGTCGTTTTGTAATTTCTCCTCCAACAGATCCATTTGCTCGTGAAGTAGCTTCAGGACCAAGATTCACTCCAAATTCAGAAGCGATTTCAAACTTCATTTGGTCGATTGCCTGTTGACGGTTTGGTACTACTAAGTTGTTGTTATTGTTAGACCGTGCCATATACTTCATCTCCTTTTTAATTAGAATTAAATCCTTGTAATAAGTAGTCTTTGTTCCAAAATTTGTTTTATGAGTACCTTTTTTTGGTAAATGTATAAAGATCTAAAAAGTAAAAATAACCGTTCCATTGTCATTTGAAACGGTTACTATGGATTTTATTCTGTTAGGTCCTCAATCAAATTTTTTAATACATGGGCTGCAATGACACAATCATTTAAAGACGTCCACTCTTTAGGGTTATGACTTATCCCATCCTTACTTCGAACAAATAACATTGCTGTTGGTATGTGACGACCAATAATCATTGCATCATGCCCAGCTCCACTCGGCAACAAATAGGATTCAATGCCTTGCTCTTCAATAGCCTTCATCACTTTTCCTTGCATTTGAAAAGAAATCGGCACAGGGGCAATTCTAATATTCTCAACAACTTCTAACGTAATCTCCCTTAATTCGGCAACTTCCTTAGCCATTGTGATAATCTCATCGATTAACAAATCCCTAGTATCTTTATGGATGTCACGAACGTCCACCGTTAACGTTACTTTACCAGGGATAACATTAATCCCATTTGGGTGGACGTGAAGTTGACCAACAGTTGCCACAGCAGTAGAACTTACTTCTTTTGGGAATCGTTCTAATTCTTGAATAAATAAACTAGCTGCAATTAACGCATCTTTTCGGTCGTTCATCGGTGTATTCCCAGCATGTCCTGCTTCACCATGAAAAGTTAGCTCAAGCCAACAAGGTCCAGCAATTCCTGTTACAACGCCTACAGGAAGGTTCTGATTTTCTAATTGTTTTCCTTGTTCGATATGAACTTCTATAAAAGCAGCTATTTCCTTCAACTCACGTTTAGAGTCGAAATATCCACTAACCGTTATACCGTCTTTTTCAATCACTTTTTGAAACGAGTCTCCGTTGACGTCTATTAGCTTTAGTTGTTCCTCCTGGTTTACATCTCCGACCATTGCTGTACTTCCACTTAAACCACCCTTAAAGCGAGAACCTTCTTCATCGGTAAAAATGGCAACCTCGTAGGACACTCTTGGCTGATAACCTGTTTTCTTCCATGCTTCTACAACTTCAAGTGCAGTGAGCACTCCAAGAGGGCCATCAAAATGCCCTCCATTAGGAACGGAATCTAGATGAGAACCAGAAAGAACAATAGGAGCCTCACTGTCTGTCCCATTCATTCTACCAAAAACATTGCCAGCACCATCTTCACGGACATCTAAGCCAGCTTCTTTCATCCATCTCTTTACCTGCTCTTTTGCCTGCCGTTCTTCAGTTGAAAAACCCATCCTGCTAGAACCATTCTCTGATGTTAACCCAATTTCAGATAACTTTGCCAACCTTGTTGCTACCCGTTCTCCATCGATACCTGAACGATTAAAACTAGCATCATATCCATGCATTAATTGGTTATAAAATTGTTGGGGAAACTCATTCATGCTCTTTTTCTCTCCTTCATTAGAGATGGAATTTGTTTTTTCTCTTCTTTTATCCGAGATAGAATCACAATCGTGGCCATAATACAAAAAGCCCCTAGCCATTCCGACATACCAAAAGGTACTTGTAACCAAATTACAGATAAAATTGCTGCTGATAATGGTTCTGCACACGCTAATAAACTTGTCTCAGTGGCTTTCAAATATTTCAAGCTTTCTAAATAACATATAAACGCAATAAGTGTTCCAAAGAGAATAACAAAGGAAACCGCAACTATCGAACTAGCTGAAAAATCCCCTTCTACTTTCCATGGAGGATGAAAAAAGCTCATTCCAATTCCACCTATAATCATCCCCCAACCAACGACGACAAGTGAACCATATTGTTTTAACAGTTTAATCGGTTGAAGAGTATAAAAAGCTAACGCAAATGCCGAAGCAATTCCCCAGAATAAGGCCCCTCCCGAAATGGAAAGCTCGCGAAAGTTGCCATGAGTAACTAATAAAAAAGTTCCAACTAAAGCTAAAATGATTGCAATGACTTGTGTCCTTGTAGGTAAATTCTTTAGTTTAAGAGCAACAAAAACAACTATCATAGCAGGGGCTAAATATTGAAGTAAAGTTGCTGTCGCTGCATTCGATGCTTCAATTGCAGCAAAATATGTATATTGAACGGCTAATAAACCAAAAATGCCAAAGCAAAATAAACTTAGCCAATGCCCTTTCCAAATTAACCAAACATTATGATCCTGTCTTAATATGGAAATACCCAAAATAAGCCCACCTGAAACTAATAATCTAACAACAACTAGCCAAGCAACACTAACACCATGATCTTGAAACAAATATTGGGCAACAGTACCTGATACTCCCCAACAAATCGCCGCGGTAAGAACAAGAATAATCCCAACTAGCCTTCCTCTATCTAAACTCATACCTGTTCCTCACTTTTATGTTAAAATTCTTCCATATATTCATCTTTATTATCATAGATTATACTACTTTTTGAAAGTGGAAATAATCACAACATTTGAATAATTAAATAGACCTAATTACTATATCGTACAAAAACCTACACGAACTCTTTTTATTTCCAAAATTAACCTCCACTATGTTGTGTCGTCTTCTGCAATAAAAAGTTACATGTTTTTTAAACAAATTTATTACAAATTTTTCTTTTCTCATTTGCCTCAAATACTAAAAAAACATGACATCCAATCTATCATTGGATTCATGTCTTTTGATATTTGTAAATAAAAGTTCCTTTAGAATATACTTCGAAGCATCAGCCTCAACTAATCCATAATTAACAATTCATCATTCCCTACCATTTCACTTTTACAGTTCCCGTAGCCTCGATACCATCAATAACAATCATAATTCGGTCAGTTTCATTTGTAACCATCATTATCCCTCCAACACCCTGGAGATTTGTTTGTTCGTTTATATCAATTTTTAAGTTTCCTTCTTTTACACTGAGCCATCCAGTTTCCTCCAATATTTCTCCGTTATAATCACGTAATTCAATATTTATGTCACCTTCTTCTATATTGATCTCGTAACTAAACTTATATTCTTTTTCTGTAGTCATAAATGAATAAATTATTTCTCCATGTAATTGTTCAAAGCTAACATCAATAGAGGCAAATGCCGAATTCTCTTCAAGATAAGAATATGTCGCATTAAATTCATGATATAAAACGTCATCATCACACCCCACTATACCAAAAAGAAAGAGTATTAACGGGATAATAATTATCATTTTCTTCTCCATTAAACTACCTCCGTTCACTGTGAAAATAAATAATTATAACCCGTATATTTTAACATATACTTCCACTTTGATTATATAGTAAATTAGCTCAAGCCAGTTGATATCTTCGGTACACATATTCTTTGAACTTGTCTCATATTCATTAAGTAACTTTGAAGTTTGTTGGGGGATAAGCATTATGAAGCTTTTTTATCGTGGAGTTATATTATTAGCAATCGCTGCTTTTTTCGGCGAAAGTCTTGAACTAATTATTAACATCGTCTTGGCAAGAGAGTTAGGAGAACAAGGGTTAGGACTTTACATGTCGATCCTCCCTACCATTATGCTAATAGCTGTACTTGCTAGCATGGAATTACCTATTTCAATTTCTAAGTTTGTGGCAGAGAAAGACAAACGCTTCCATCGTAGTATGTTATTACACGCCATTGGGTTGGCTACATTAATTACCGTATTCTTTTTAGTGATCTCCATAATTTTACTTCCGTTTATACCTGTGTTTGATCAATACCATCAATATGTGAGAATTCTTGTCTACATTCTGATTCCGATCATCTCCTTTTCAGCTGTTTTCCGTGGCTACTTCATGGGTTCTCAACAAATGGGTAAGATTGCTTTTTCAAATTTTTTACGAAGGGCATTTCAACTACTCCTACTAGTCTTTGTCTATCAATTTTTTCAGTTCGAGCAAGAAGTAGCTCTGTTAATTGCTTTATGTACATTAATCGCTAGTGAGTTTGTGGTGTTTGCCTTTATGGCTACTTCGTTCTTCATTCAATTGAGGTCAGAAAGAAACCATCCAAGTTCCCCAATTGACGGAGCTACCGTTAGACGAGGCTTACTTAATGTCTCGCTACCAATGACAGGTGTGAGAATTTTCCATTCTGTTACGTTTGCGGTAAAGCCCTTTTTAATCAAGGCTGCACTTATGAATGCAGGCTTGACTGAAGCAACGGCAATGGCTCAGTTTGGAAAGCTAGCTGGGGTTGCTTTTTCAATTGGGTTTTTCCCAGCGTTTATTGCGTACTCTTTACTAATCGTTTTAATCCCAACGGTGGCTGAAGCCTATTCGAAAAGTGACTATCATAAACTCCAACAATTACTTGTAAAAGTAATGAAAATAACTCTAGGTTACGGAATTCCATCCGTGCTCATTTTTTACTTTTTTGCCGAACCGTTAACAGGGCTATTTTTTAAAAATTCGCCAGCTATCATCTACTTGCAGCTTTTAGTCCCTTATTTCTTATTTCACTTTCTAGTCATCCCCCTTCAAGCTTATTTAATTGGGTTAGGCTTAGTGAAGGACGCACTCTTGCATGCTGTATGGTCGACACTCATTTCTTTCTTAATGATGTACTTTCTAGGCTCAATGGCCTCGTTGCAAATGCATGGGATTATCATTGGGATGAACACTGGTGTCGTGTTACTTACATTAATGCATTACGTCACTGTTTGTCATAAAATTGGAATTTCATTAACATTGCGTAATCCTGCTTTTAATAGACTGTAAAATAAAAAGCAGTACAGATGGCGAGACATACATTGTATCGAATTACGTAAAAAATAAGCAAGCCACTAAAAAGTAGCTTGCTTATTTTAGTAAAACTTGTAGCCGCACACAAATTAAAAAGTATGTGCTAAATCCTTTGCTCGTGCAATTGCATTTTCTTTAATTTCAAGTGCCTTTTCTGGCAATGCATTATGTCCCTCAATAAAGAGACCCTCAATAGAAGGAACACCAAAGAACTGCATCATCACATTTATATAGCGGTGTCCCATTTCCATTTGAGCAGCTGGCTCTTCAGAATAAAAACCACCACGTGCTTGAATATGCAATGCCTTTTTATCTACCAATAAACCGACTGGGCCTTGCTCTGTGTATTTAAAAGTTTTACCTGCAACAGCAACAGAATCAAGATAGGCTTTCATGACTGCCGGGAAAGAAAAATTCCATAAAGGCGTAACAAATACATATTTATCAGCACTAATAAATTGCTCGGATAACTCCGAGAGTCTGCCTACCTTAGCTTTCTCATTCGTAGGAAGCTCATTAAAATCTACACCAGAACGTAATTTCTCCCAACCGCTGAATACATCCGCATCTATATGTGGGATATTTTCTTTAAAAAGGTCAATATGAATAATTTCATCATTCGGATTTACCTCTTTATAAGATTTAATAAATGTTTCACCTACTGCCATACTATGGGATTTAGTGTGATCAAGGGGATGAGCAGTAATATACAATACTTTTGCCATGTTAATATCTATCCTTTCGATTATAAACTATATTTTAGTTGCTACAGCAACCTTTTAACATTTTCTATACTACCAATAAAATAGTTGCTATTGCAACTATTTAAACTCTGAGCTCTTTGACACCGAAGGATTAAATAATTATTGATTTTAAGAAATTAACAAAATTCAACTACAATTGACATTATCAGTTAATTTTTCTAAACTAGTTTTTATAGCAACTAATAACTGCAAGGTGAGGGATTTTTTTGAAATTAACGCTAAAGGATTATATAAGTATTAAAATACATAAAACTGATTTAGAACTTACAAATTATATTAAGTCTAAATTAGAGCCCTATAACCTTGCACCAGAGCAAAACTTAATCATGATGTTACTTTGGGAGCAGGACGGCATTACCCAAAATCAACTAGTCGAATGTTTAAATAAAGACAAAACAAATGTTGCGAGAATGGCTTCTAATCTCGAAAGTAAGGGTTTTATTAATAGACTGACATGTAATGATGACCGTCGCGCCATTAGACTTTATCTTACTGAAGCAGGAAAAGAACTTGGTGCAAAAGTGATTCCAATCGCAGAAGAATTTAATGAAATTGTTACAAATGGAATAACCGTCGAAGAGCTTTTACAGTTGGAGAGGGTCCTTTCAAAGATTACTAAGAACGTACAAAGACTTAGATGATTTTTTCATATGATTAGTTGTATAATAGCATGTAAATTTATATCTTTTTTTAGGAGGGGAAACCAATGAATGTAATTCAATTAACAACTGAAGAACAATGGTTAGAAGCATACCCTGTGATGCATGAACTACGAACGCATTTATCAGAACAAGAATATCTTCAATTACTCAAAGACATGACACCACAAGGTTACCGAATGTTTGCCTTATATGTGAATAAAGAGATTGTCGCTGTAACAGGAATTATCCAACTAGTAAACTTCTATAATTTTAAACATATTTATGTTTACGACCTAGTTACAAAAGGATCTGAACGCTCTAAAGGGTACGGTGAGGAACTATTATCGTTTGTACACCAGTTAGCCAAAGACGAAGGCAGTAAATCTGTTGTCCTTTCATCTGGATTACAGCGCCTGGATGCCCATCGTTTTTACGAGGAAAAGATGGATTATCGAAAGACATCTTACTCGTTTACTCACGAACTAAATTAAAAATAAGAGTGTGTTTAAAAGCTTTAAACTGTTAAGCACACTCTGTTTTGTTGTAAAATTATCCTATTTTGTCCGTTAATAGACATTCACCTTATTAAAGGGATAATAACGAACCATTACTTTACCAATCACATTCTCATTAGGAACTGGGCCAATCGCACGGCTATCTCCACTATGGTTTCTATTATCACCTAAGACAAAAACATGGTTGTCCGGCACTGTTATCTCTTCATAGGAACCTAGCATCTCTTCTTGAAGATATGCTTCCTCTAATTCTAGTTTATTTCGAAAAACTTTCCCATCCCTAATTTCAATCGTATCTCCTTCTTCGCCAATCACCCTTTTAACCCACTTATAATTGCCATTACTTTCAGTAGCAAAAATGCTTAAAAATGGGTGCTCCAGTAATTCATCTTTAAAATTTCTAGGTTTATAAATCCGACTATCGATGACAACGATATCACCACTCTTAGGCTTCCGATTTAATTTATAAGAGCTTTTAGAAACAATGATATAATCACCCGTTTTTTCATTGTTGTTAGGTTCCGTCCCTACAAAGGTTGGCTCCATAGAACTTCCATTTACAATATACGGTTGAAATAGAAAAATACTAATAAAGATGAAAATAGTTAATGAGAAAAAGAGCACTTTTCCCCAGCCAAGCAGTTCTATCAATATTCTATTTTGAAACACTATGCCACCGCCTTAATATCTTTTAGTCTAGATTATGTAGTAATTATTTTGTCCAAATCGACTTCCAATTCGGTCTATTGCATCATCTACTCACGGCTTCAATTAGTTCAATTACCTCTTGCTCATTTTTTCCATTCATAAACAAACACCTTTCATTCATCCACCATGATCGTTTCACTTTCAAATTATAGCATACTAGCAAACAGAAAACGCTCACAATCCTAGCCATGAGCGCTTTGTTCACAGAATGTTTCTAAAGGATAGTTACTTAGCAATGTCACTCGTTAATCTATCACTTAACTCCCAGACTTTTTCAATTACCTCTTGATCATCAGCATACGTCGGGTAAACATTTTTATCAAAAAATTGCTTGATTACATCCTTGACCCCAGAGCCATAATGGGACGATATCACAATTTCCCTTTTATCATTTATCAGTTTTCCGGTAACTTCTTTAAACTCGTCCGAAGTACAAATATGAAAATATGTATCACCCATTGACTCTTGTGAATCACTAATGAAGCTCTGAAGACTAGCAATCACTCGATAACCTGGAGACAATTTTTTTATCGTTTCTCTTGAAACTTTTATCGCAGGAATTTGAATGGCATTTACTTTTATCCCAGCTCCTTCATATACGTCCGCCATTTTAAACGTCAACATTAAAAAAGCCATTTTAGAATTTCCATAATTAATATATACACTATAAGGTTTACTATCTTTTAACTCACCTTGCAAATTATCAAACTCAATTTTTCGTTTAGGATCGAAAAAATAGCGAATATTCGTTGTACAGGCATTGAGAATTCTTGGATCTTCAGATTTAGCAAGGTGATCCACTAATAATTTTGTCATTAAAAATGGACCAAATGTATTCGTTGCAAACGTTAATTCAAGTTGATCCACACTAAACTGATAGGTTTTTTCTCCATGATTAAAATAGGCCGCATTATGAATTAAGATATCTAGTTTCTCGTATCTCTGTTTAAACTCTGTGCAAAATCTACGAATTGAACTCATCGAAGAAACATCCAGCTCCATCAGCTCAACTTGGTCACCCTTTGAAGTATCGATAACCTCTTTTTGAGCCTTTTTACTCCGCTCAATATTACGACAAGCCATAACGACATGATATCCTTCTTTTGCAAACTTAATCGCAGCTGCCTTACCGATACCTGAATTAGCACCTGTAATAATGACTGTTCGATTCTCCATCTAGCCTTCCTCCATTCTATCTACTTCTTTATAGAAAACAAATAAGCAAACTATGCAACCGCTCGGTAGTAATTTCCATCTTACCTATATTCTAGCACGTTAAGTAAACGAACTACATATCGATTTCATTAATTGGCATAGAGGTACTAAGATCTCACCCAGATTGTTTTGCTTACAGTAAAATAAATTATGATATGATGGTTTTGTAGAATTACTTTCGAGGAGAATGACTGTGAAACAAAATCGTTGGAGAGCTTTATTTTGGATCGCTTTAAGCCAATTATTTGCACTTTCACTTTGGTTTAGTGCATCAGTTATATTACCAGAGCTAAGAGAAATTTGGAATTTGACGGGGTTCACCGAAGCGCTTGTGACTTCTTCTGTTCCATTAGGGTTTATTGTCGGTGCGTTAGTTAGTTCTCTTTTCGGTATCGCTGATCGCTTTAATGCTAGGAGAACTTTTGCCATTTCAGCTGTTGTAGGTGCGATCATAAATTGCTTAATTTTAGTAACAAACACTGCAATAGTTGGAATCCTTCTTCGCTTTTTAACTGGGGTCACCCTTGCAGGCGTTTACCCAATCGCTGTAAAAATACTGGCTGGATGGTTTCCAAAAAATCGTGGTTTAGCAATTGGTATTCTAATAGCAGCCTTAACTCTAGGGTCGGCATTACCACATTTTATGATCGTCTTTGTTTCATCAGTTAGATGGGAATTTATTCTCATTGTAAGCTCTAGTTTAGCCTTTTTCGCTTCTGTTATTATGTATTGGTTTGTTAACGATCCGCCAACTGCTTCAAAAAAGACTGTTTTTTCTTTTAAATTACTTAAGAAAGTCATTCAAAACAAACCTGTCATGCTCGCAAACTACGGTTATTTCGGCCATATGTGGGAGCTTTACGCGATGTGGACGTGGTTACCCGCCTTTCTTACCGCTAGTTTCATCGTTTTTTCACCAGAAACTGCCCCTTGGTTAAGTGCGTTAGCTGCTTTTTTAGCCATAGGTGTCTCAGGTGCGATTGGTTGTGTTGCTGGTGGCTATATCGCGGATAAAATTGGTCGGGCGCGGCTAACAATTTTGGCATTAGCTGGTAGTAGTCTTTGTGCGATAATCATTGGATTTACATTCGGGAAAGCCATCTGGTTAACGCTTATTATTGCTATGGTGTGGGGAGTATTTGTTATTGCGGATTCTGCGCAATTCTCAGCTGCCGTATCAGATTTTGCGGAAGTGGACTATGTAGGTACAGCGTTAACATTTCAAATGTGCATTGGTTTTGCTATCACGATCATTACAATCCAAACAATCCCTATCATCCAAAGTTTTATCGGGTGGGAATGGGTTTTTGCCTTCCTTAGCATTGGCCCAATCTTAGGGATCATTTCAATGGAAAAACTACGGGGATTTGAAAAAAGCTAAAAAACTAACTCTCGGTGTAGTTAGCTTTTTTAATTCTAAAAATAAAAGTACCTGATCTACAGACGTTAAATTAGTAACGTTAAGTAGCTCAGGTACTTTACTATTAAAACCAAGAGAAACGTCCCCACGTTTGTATAATATCTCTTTGTTTAACTTTTTTTTGCTTAATCTAGATTTAGCACAATTTACCCCACATTTTACTGCTATCAAAGACTGAACTTTGCCCTACAATTGAGTAGGCAGCATTTGTGATTGCTTCTGCTAACGTTTCCCCGGTAGCACTAATATCATTAAAGCAAACCTCTGAATCTCCCTTTTTCATAAATGTAAATCCAAATTTTTCTAATCTCTCTACAATAAGCATCGCATGAAGAAGTTCTTGCTCAGGTTGAAAGTCTGTAGTAGGAATGAACACACTCTTTTCATAATCGTACCAGCGATCCCATCTGTTTAATTTCCAACCTAGAATTTTACGTGCAATTGATTCTGTTTTGTTCATTTCCCATTACCCCTTTTTAGTTTATTGTTTAATTACCGTCCGATGTTATATAACAAATTATTTTATTTATTTGAATTATATAACAGTTAAAAGGGAATTACCACCATTTTTTAAAAATTTTTTTTAAAGGGGTGTTTGCCCATTTTAAACAAAAAAGGCTTAGGGATTTTAATATCCCAAAGCCTAGCTTTTGATTTTTACTGTCAATAGAGCACTGGTTCGTGTTCGAGAAAAAGCTTTTTTTGTAACAAGTTATGTTGTTTTCGTAGTGTACGGACATACGTTCCGTTATTTTATGATTTATCTGATTTTTAGATAATTATCGGACATCATGGACCTACGTCAAGAAAGTGGACACCTTATTAACGAACAACATAGGGATAGTCACCTCTTCTTCACCTTTGAGAGTATAGATGATTGAGCGCATGTATCAAGCCCAAACCGCTTGACACATCCACTCAATCATCTAAGTTAGTAGTTGGTGAAGAAGGGGACACTCTGCCTAAATGCTAGGCTTTTAATTGATTTGATAGTTCAGTAAATTTTTTTGCATATTGAAAAGGTGACATATATCCAATGGAACTGTGAATCCTTTTGCGATTATAGAAAAATTCTATATATCCATAGATGGCATTGTAGGCTTGTTCCTTCGTTTGAAACCTTCTCCCTTGGATTAATTCTTTCTTTAAAAGGCTAAAAAAAGACTCAGCACAAGCGTTGTCATAACAGTTTCCAGTTCGACTCATGCTTGCTATCATCTTGTATTCTTCTAGTCTTCCTCGATAATCCTTGGATGTATATTGTGTTCCACGGTCCGAGTGGTGGATTAAGCCTTTTCCTGGTTGTTTCAGTTTGTATGCACTGTCTAATGCTTCTAAAACAAGTTCATTGTTCATGTAATTTTTTAGTCGCCAACCTACAATCTCTCGAGTACAAAGGTCAAGGATCGCTGCCAAATATAGCTTTCCTTCACGACAAGGAATGTAGGTGATATCTGTGACCCAAACCATGTTAGGTGTTGATACAGTAAAGTCCTGGTTTAATAAGTTCGGAGCGATTGGATTGGTATGGTTGGAATCTGTCGTGACTACTTTGAACTTCTTTGAGACACAAGAACGTAAACCAAGTTCTTTCATGTAAATACCAACGGTACGTTCACTAATGATGAACTTTTCTCGCCATAACAACTGGGTGATTTTAGGGCTGCCGTAACGTTGGTAATTATCATTGAAATGATACGTAATCCGGTCTTGAATTTCTTTTTTTCGAAGTTCTTGCTGACTAGGTCGATGATTTCTCCATCTGAAAAAACCGCTCCGAGAGACTGCTAGGACTTCACACATCTTCGTCACTGAGAATTCAGAGCTATGTTTCTCAATGAATTTAAACCTCATGGCCTTGGTCTGCTGAAGATGTGCACCGCCTTTTTTACAATAGCCAATTCTTCTTCTGTATCAGCTATTTTTCGATCTTTTAGTTTTAGTTGACGCTCTAGTTCATGCAGCTCTTGTTCCAACTTTCGAACACGATCTTCACTTGCGACGGGCTCGTTCTCGAATTCGCGAAATTGAGTCATCCACTGGTGTAGACAGCTTAGTGGAACTTCTAACTCTTGTGCGATATCTCTCATTGTTTTCTTCTGCTTTTGTTCTTGTGCAAATTTAACCGTTTGACGCTTAAACTCTTCATTATATGTTTGACGATGTTCACCCATTAGGAACCCCTCCTTATTTTTACATCATACCCATTTATGATGTTCGTTAAAGGGGGTGTCCACTTTTTATTCTACATCCATCAGTTCCTCTATTTCCTCTAAAACTAGTGAAAAAAGTGATTTTTTCTGCTAATAACGGAACATATGTCCGCTAACTCATAAAATAGATCGATTTTTTCAAAATAACGGAACTCATGTCCGATAGTAAATCTACTAGCTAACTTGCACAAGCATTAACCTACTAGCTCCAATTCCTTATCATCACCTTTCCCATCCTACAATTAGTAAAGGAGCACACTTTATTAGTTGCATGCTCCTTTAAAAAAATGTACATATAATCATTGAGTAATTTGTTAACTTATCACCAAAATAATGAAGAAAGGTAGTTTCACTTTCCGCATAAAAAATACTCCTTTTATCGACGATTAAATCAAACAATAGTAGCTTACTAAACCAATCCAAGCTTAAATAATTAATTAACTGGTATTTCAATGATTTTATTGTATCGTTTGATATAATGCATACCTTCGACAAGTAAAAACTCTGGCTCTACCATTAAATCAAAAAGCAAGGTCCGTTCTTTTGTTATTCGTCCATTTTCTTGCTCTACCATTGTTTGGTTTACTGTCGTTAGTAAGGACGTTTGCTCATTTGCATTTCCGATTGAAACACCATGAAGCATTACATCATGATCTGTAGAAATCGTAATTTCAACATTTTTTGAAGTTCTTGAAATATTTGTAATCCAAAGTTCTTTTCCATTAAGAATGTAAGGGTCAACATGCTCTGACCCAATTACGATCATTTCATCCAGCTTTTGATATCCAATAAATTCGCTTACATACAGTTCGAGTGATTCTAATTGTTCGGGTAATCTATCAAATTGAATATAGAACTTGCTACCTCTAATTGCTGATTTGACCCCACTGCCTAAGATTTCTATTTCTTCTCCATTAGCGATTAATTGGATTCCATGTAGACCAAGAGGCAATCTATCAAAGTTTTCCACATCTAAGGTTCCTTCAATCACTGTCGCTGTTGGTGTCGCCGTAAGCGATTGAAACTTAATGTAGCCTTTATCAACGTTTACCGTTTTCTTAATTGACTGCTTAATTTGCGTTTGCATAGCTTTGTTCGGATTATAAGGAAAAGAAAGACTACTTTCAGTTCCCTGACCGTTCAACGATGGTTCCCAAATGTGAATTGTTAACTTTCTCGCAAACGGACTTACTGGGTCAAAATGCATCGTTCCCTTAATCTCCGTACCAGCCGCATTCATTGAAGAAACTCCACTGGACACTTGTGAATATGTTAAAAATCCGGTTATTTTTTCAAGTCTAAAATCAAAGTTTGCCATTTCTTCAATCCCATTAGGGTTAAGTAACGTGTAATACAAGATCAACTGATTTGCATCTGTCATCAATCCGTCAATCGTAAACTCTGTTCCATCTTGTAACATTATTTTCTTTCCTATCATTTGGCCCATACCTTTTTCATTTAAATCGTTCAACGTTCCAGAAATGACTTCATCAAAACCTAGTAATTTCTTTCCATAATAAGCAAAAGCGTTGAAATTATAGCCTACAAGCATCATAAAAAATAAGGCGACAGCTGCCAACTTCCCTAACGTAAAAAAGCGATTTCGTCTTTTTGGTTTACTTGTATTCAGCGCCCTTCTTAATCTTGCTTCTAATTCTTGGGGTGCAGTTACCAAATCAAGACGTTTTTTTTCTTCTGCCAATTTTTTCTCGATGTTATTCATCGCCCTCACCTCCAAAATGTGCCTTTAGCTTTTTTAACCCTTGAAAAATTCTTGATTTAACGGTACCAATTGAAACATTCGTCATATCAGCAATCGTTTGATAATCGAGATCATGGAAATATTTTAATTGGATCGCCTCTTTTTGATGTTCATTTACATGTAATAACAGCTGCTGAATATCAATTTGCTGCTCACTATGTTTATATGGATCTTCCGCTAAATGATTATGCTCATTCTCCATTTGATGATTTAATTCTTCTACTAATACAAGCCTTTTACGCTTTTTTAGCATTGTTTTGCAACTATTTACTAAAATCGTTTTGCTCCAACTATAAAACGCTTCGTCCTTTTTAAGCTGATGAACGCTTTCGTATAGTCTGACAATCATTTCTTCCATTGCATCCATTGCATCATGCTGGTTTCCCATATAGGTAAAAGCAAGCTTATAATAAACGTCTTTTTCTTTCATTATTAATTGAAGTAATGCTTCCTTATTTCCCTTTTTCGCTTTTTTCACCAGTTGAAAAACTTCCATGTTTTCACCTCTCCACCTATAAGACTAATCATAACGAAAAAAAGTTCATTTTCATGTTTAAATTTTTTTCAAGAAAAAAAGTGCCATTCACTTGAACGCACCTCTTTCTTAGTAAATATGAGACTTTCAAATACTGCAACAAAAGACAGCAAACTAAATGTAATCATTTCCCCACCGCTATACAATAACAGTAGTTTGTATCGTATGAATTACTCAAGACAACCAAAAGATTTCAGTATTTTGTATCTATTTACTGCAAGTATTCCTTTCCAATGCCCTCTAGCGACTGAAAATTCTTCTGGATAGCTCTCCCAACTCCATGAAATATCCCAAGTTCCTTCATCTGACAATTGTTCTATATAAAAATTCAGGTTATGGTTGATTAAATCACCAAATCTACGACAAAGAGGACCCTCTGGACTAGTAATAAAGTCAAAAGGAAGTGGTTTATATCCCGTTGACCATTGGGAAACATCCTTATCAACACAACGATCCGCTAGCTCAATGATTTTATCTGTAACTTCATTCAGGGAGTATGGAGACTTGGCGTTAAACGTTGATTCATGTAATTTCATAATGTTGCTTAACTGTTGAAAATTATTTAGTTCATGTCTATCCATCTCATCGACTTCCATTAATCGATGTACTGCTTTTTCAATAGATTTCCACCCTAACTGTGAAGCTTCACTTTGTTCAGAAGACCAATGCACAAGAAATGCAGCTAACTCTGCGCTAGGATTAAACATCCAATTTTCCTGTACACCCTCACTCCAATGCCACCAAGGTGCGTGTGGGTAATGATTATTTTCTGGTAGTGCCGAGAACCACATTCCGGTTTCTTTTTGGAGGGTGTTTGTTAAATAGGAGATCATTGATTTCACAATTATTTCATTTGCGTCGGCTCCTATTTCCATTAATATTTGTCCTGCAGCCCATGTAGCCATTGGTGAAGAATGAGGCGACCAGAAATCCGGTTCAATTCCATGACCAAAGCCTCCATCTTCATTTTGAAATGCGGATAATATTTGAATAACCTTATCACGAGGAGCACCTTCAAAAAAGTATGCCCATCTTGCAGCTTCTAAAGGACGAGCATTTCTTTTTACCCACGAGCTTGATTTATTAAAGGTTTCTTTTGAAATTTTCAATTTAATAGAACCCCCAATCCGTTTTTCTATCATTTATTTCTCTATCACTTCCTATATTTAAGTTCAACAAAAAAAGCATTACTCCTTCTTGAAGTAACGCGACCCGTGTGTTTTAAATTTTAATTCACTTTCAATTTTTACAAACAGTCGACCAATGCGTCTTACTAAACTGTGAATTATAGCCACTGAAATGGATGGTCGACTTTATTTGCACTAAATTACGACTATTTCCATTCAATCACGATAATTTCTTAACAATTTGCTCGATGGTGGCATGATCTTCTGGTGATTGATCGATATGACTCCAAATAACATTTCCTTCTTCATCAAAAATCCAACTACCACCTTGAATATAAATATCAAGAGTTTTTAACGCCTTTTTTACTATTTCCTGTTTTTTTTCGTCTTCTGGAATAAAAGCACTTTTCCCATGCTTTAAATATGCTTTTCCCGCTATAGCAAGAAGTTTCCACTTAGCCATTGTTTTATGTCCCATTTTTTGATAAAGCTTCCGGTCTGGGTCACCATAAATTAGGAAAGGAAACGGTCCAAAAACATCAACAAACTTCTCTAAAAACCGACCATTAGAAGGAGTAATCGCAACAACTTGTACTCCTTTTTTAGTTAGTAATTGGTACTGCTCACGCAACTGCGTAAGAAAATCTCTACACACTGGTCAACCAGGATGTCTTACAAAAACTACTAAGCTTTTTTGGCCATTAAGAATAGCACTAAAACTGATATCCTCTCCAAAAGGTTGTTGTAAATACTCAGTCATACTTTCACCTTCATCTCTTCTCATTTTGCCTTCTCGCTATTTAGTTACATGAGAATAATAACAAACATATCTAAACAAACTCTAAAGACATTATTAAATTTTCCTTAAATCAAATAGAAGGACATACTCAACTTTTGATCAGAAATACTCAATTCTTTTGTTTTAAACCCTTATATTCCTCGCTCAATAAAGCAAATAAATAATTATCACGCCATGACCCTTTTACTTTTAAATTTTTTAGAAAATGTCCTTCTAACCGAAAGCCCCTTTTGTTAAGGATGTTGACTGAGCCTGTATTTTCTACATCACACCGGGCATAAATTCTATGTAACTGAAAACTATTAAACGCTAAATCAAGCAAGCCCTCAACAATTTCCTTTCCAAATCCTTTGTTCCAATAATTAGAGTGTACAAAATACCCAATTTCTGCGACTTCAAAATCATCATCTTCTACCATGAACAAAGCGTTACCAATGACCTTGTTCGTGTCTTTTAACACGACAGCTAGAACGAAAATCTTTCTATTTTCTTCGTATTGAAAGGAAATTTGTTTTTCGATACTAATTCTCGTTTGTTCTTTCGTAGACGGACCCCACGTTAAATATTTCACTACTTCTGGGTCAGATTTTATCACATGAATTTCATCAAAATCTTCTTCTTTAATTTCTCGTAAATGTAGCCTACTTGTTTCAATCAAATTCAACACTTACATAAGCCCTCCTAAACTAAAAAATCAACATCAAAATCAGAAGCAGTTACGTCCATACTCTCTAAATCCCATTCGAAAATGAGGATTGCAGATTGAGTGGACTTATGTGATAATATTCGCTTACCATTCTTAATAACTAGACTCTCAGCTTCCCAAAAAGAAACGGTCTCATCTTCCCCGGTACGATTACAAACAAATAAAGGTAGGCCCGTGTCAATTGACCTTTGTTCCCATTCTCCGTTTGGCCCATACATGCCGGGCCCCCATGAAGATGGAGCAACTACAATTTTTGCCCCTTTATCTCGCAAGTCCTCTGCGATCTCCTTTGTATAAGCATCTGCACAAATCAAAACACCAATGTTCACATGTTCCATTTCTATTAGTTCATTAACCATACCTGAAGTCGACCAATCATCAATATAACTTGTAAACTTCCTTTGGCTTCCTATTAAGTTTCCATCTTTACTTATGACAAAAACTGAATTATAAAGATCTCCTTTTTCAGACTTCTCAGGACACCCTATGAATAGATATGTATTTAAGGATTTAGCTAAGGTAAATAGCTTGGTCATCCATTCATCTGGTTGCTTAGTAATCCAATCGGTCCCAATCCTCCCTGAAAATTGTAATCCACTTACCGCTAATTCCGGCGTTATAATCCAATCAACTTTTTTCTCTGCTGCTCGAATAATTGATTTTTCAATAAGGTTTTGGTTATATTCAATTGCTCCAGCGACGGGCAATAAGTGCAATAGGGCAACTCTTAACATATTTTTCAAAACTTCAACTCCTCACCACTATACTTACTGGAAGAGCACTTCAATTAAGGCCTAATGATTACATCTATTGCACCAGCATCTTTTCCCGCTTTAATCACTGCTAAAACTTGATCAGCTACTGTTTCGACGGTTAATCCTGTAGCCTTTTTCGACGCTAGAACACCACCAAAGTCTGTTTGAACAAGACCTGGAGATACCGACGTAACACGAATACCGTATTTTTTTCCCTCTTTATTCATTGTATGCGATAACCCTAAAAGTCCCCATTTACTAGCACAATAAGCGGATGCCTTTTCTGTTGTATTGTAAGCAAGATCTGATGCAATATTGACAATTTGCCCACCGTTATTAACCATCATCTTTTTGTAAACAGCCTGGCTACACAAAAAGGCACCTTTTAAATTCGTATTGATTTGACTATCCCAATCTTCCTCAGTCATTTCTTCTACTGGCTTCCAAACACCTACTCCTGCATTATTTACTAACGTGTCAATTCGCCCATACTTTTTAAAAATAGTATCAATCACATTTGACACTTGTTCACTCGAGGTAACATCACATTGATACGTATCTAAGTCACCAAGGCCAACGAATGCTTCCTGTAACTTAGCAATCGAATTTTTATTTTTTGCAAGAACAATTGTTTTCGCTTTTTCATTTAATAGAAGTTTTACTATACCTTCTCCAATTCCTCTAGTTCCACCAGTAACTATGACAACTTGATTTTCTAACATATTCTCCACTCCTCGTATTTCTATTTTACATGTAACAATACTTTTCCAGTACTCAACCTGTTTTCAACTAATTCATGCGCTTTTGCTGCTTCTGATAAGGGATAGTGATGACCGACCTTTATTTTCAAGCTACCGTCACCTATATAGTTAAAAACTTTTTTTGCAACATCTCCTAACAGTTCAGGACGTTCCTTCCTTGTTGTACCAAAACTAAAACCTAACACAGATCTACAGCTTGAATGTAAATCAACCGTTTTAAAATTACCTACTTCTCCACTTGAATTACCAAAATGAATTAGCCGACCAAAAGGTGCTAGACATGTCATACTTTTCTCTGTAACACGTCCAGCAACGGAATCTAAGATAATGTTTGCACCTCGTCCATTGGTAAGCTCATTTACAACTTCTGAAAAATCTTCTTTTTCGTAACAAATAACGTGATCGGCCCCTGCTTCTAATGCAAATGGAATTTTTGCCTCACTACCTACAGTACCAATCACTTTCCCTGCACCTAACAGTTTAGCAACTTGAATCGCAGTCGTTCCTACGCCACCGGCTGCAGAATGGATGAGAACTGTTTCTCCTCTTTCAATTCTAGCAACCATGGCAATTAGTTGATAAGAAAGAAATGATACAATTGGACAAGCCGCGGCTACGTCAAAACTCATAGTTTCAGGTATTGGAAACGTTAAGTTTTCATGAGCAACTGCATACTCACAATAAGATCCTCCTGACGGAAAAGCAATGACACGCTGTCCAACTTCGAACCCTTGAACATCAGAGCCAACAGCTTTAATAACACCTACCAAATCAATTCCAGGTATAAAAGGAAACTTTCCCGCTCCCTTTTTTCCGTATCGAGACTTAATATCGGCAAAATTTACACTTGTCGTATGGACTTCGATTAACACTTGGTGCGAACTATATGAGGGTATTTCCATTTCTGTAAATTTCATTACCTCTGTTGAGCCAAATTCCGTTACAATAACTGCATTCAAATGTTATCCCTCCTCTAAAACACTGTGTTACATCTATTCTAGAAATCTTTCAATTTCCCTTTTATGAATAAAAAATACTGCGTCATGAACCAAGTAAAACTTCTCTTAGCTGCTGCACACTTTTTACAATCTGAGTACGGCAAGATTGACGTGGTCTAACCGTATACTAAGCCACGTTCTCTTTAAATGTTAAATTTATAATAATTCATGACAGACACTTCTTCGAAACCACAAGCTTTGTACAAATTTAGTGCGGTACTGTTTTTACATTCTACATCTAATTCGATTTCTTCAATCGTTTTTGCATTTATTATGCGCACAGCCTCTATTAATGCTGCTTTTCCATACCCTCTACCTCTATACTCAGGCAAAATCCCAAATCCGCTTATAAAAGCTGACTGTTCTCTGAAGTTTACCCTAATTTTCCCAATAACCATTTCAACTAGCTCAACCATATACGTAAATTCACTTAACTCTTCATCTTTCTCCAGAGAAATTTCACAATCCTCTGAAAAGTTAAAAAAGATTGCATTTTGTCTACTAATCTCTTTACCATCAACAATTGTTGCTTTTCTCAATTTAATAGGACTTATACTTTCTAACTTTGTTTTGTTAAGCAACTTCATTCTATATTCCGAAAAATCATATTCACTATTCGTCGATTTTATAAAGTTAATTCCTGAGTTAGAGTGACCATCTGATAAAAGTAATACCTTATTAAATTTTCTCTTTTGACACTCCTCAACTGCAAGTTTAAAGAGCTTTTTAAATAAGCCCTTTCTTCTGAAATCTGGATGGGTCATGCCATTGATTTCACCAATATTACTCCCACCAAAACTTGATATACCTAGATAAGCTACTAATACATCATCAATATAGTAGAGAAATTCATTGATTTCCTTTAACCCTAAGTCATACGTACTTCTACTACTAAACTTAAAATCTAGCTCTAACTTTAGATTTGTTTTGTCCTGTGATGAACAAAGTTCTTCAAGCTGATTTATTTCCTTATATTCCTTTTCTGATAAATATTGTTTTAGGCAAATTGTTTCATTTACTATTTTTTCGGACAATTTAAAGCCTCCTTTGATATGAAACCTGAGTTTTTTAAAGCAACTTAAGAACGGTTCAAAAAGATTCGTAACAGTACTTCTAGTAATAAAAACTAGAAATTTGTAAAATATATGGTTTTTAATACAAAAAGGGAAGAATTATGTATAATCTATGTATTGGAAGCACATGGAAGGAGCCCAAACTATGAACCTCAATCTAGATAAATTGACACTTACCATCCTTGAACTTGCAAATCGATTAATTGGGACAAGAACCTTTTTTATTAGCATGCTTGGAAATGAAAAATACACGATCATAAAAGTACTAAATACAGACGGTTGCGACATTGAAGAAGGCGCCCAAATCCCTATTAATGAAACACTCTGAAAAGAAATAACGTTAAGCAACGGTCGGGAACCGTTGATCATTAATAATACACATTTAGATACAAGGGTATCAATGCAGGCTGTTATTCATGAGTTAAAGATTGGATCTCACATGGCTGTTCCAATCATCCTACATGACGATACAATGATCGGAACACTTTGTGCAACAGATCCAGATCCCCATATATTTACAGAAACTGAATTAGAAAATATGAAGATGTTAGCTACGATTTATACGTATGTTGTTAGTCAGTCAGGATATAGTTTATCTTCAGAAGAAGAGAAAATTCGACTGCATGCAAAATCAATCATTAACGAATTTGCCGCTGATTTAGCTGACCAAGTTCGAAATCCTATGCAAACGGTTAAAGGGTTTATCCAATTTCTCCTTGATGAACCAAAGTTTCAACAACATAAAGAAGTCATTTTAGATGAATTAGGGAAAATGGAAAACAATCTACAATCTTTCTTACTTGCCACAAACCCCTCTTATCCTTTAAAAGAAAGGATATCATTAGCAAATATACTGGTAGAAACAACATCGTCAATTAAATCCGAAGCCGAAAAACACCATGTATCAATCTCCTTAACTCTTGAGTCT